>JALYNB010000487.1 GCA_030773395.1 Actinomycetota bacterium | reverse complement strand
CCCGGCGCGTCCGAGCGGGCAGGGTGTGCCCGCGCAGGGCGGCTCGGCGACCGGCAGCACGGTCATCGCCGAGGCGCCCGCGGCTGCTCCCGCCCGCGCCCGCACGATCGTCGCCATCACCGCTTGCCCCACGGGCATCGCGCACACGTACATGGCGGCCGACTCCCTGGTCGCCGCCGGCGAGCGTGCGGGCGTGAACGTCATCGTGGAGACCCAGGGCTCGTCCAACGTCACCCCGATCGACCCCGCCGTCATCCGCGACGCCGACGCGGTCATCCTCGCCACCGACGTGGGGGTGCGGAACCGCGGGCGGTTCGCCGGCAAGCCGGTCGTCGCCTCCGGCGTGAAGCGGGCCATCAACGAGCCCGACGTCATGGTCGCCGAGGCGCTGCGCTACGCGGACGACCCGGACGCACCCCGCGTCCAGACCGAGGAGGGGGGCGCCGCTGCATCGGCCGGGGCGGGGGCCGGGGCCGGGAGCGACGTCCACTTCGGCATCAAGCTGCGGCAGTGGCTGCTGACCGGCGTCAGCTACATGATCCCGTTCGTCGCGGCGGGCGGCCTGCTCATCGCCCTGGGTTTCCTCGTCGGCGGCTACGCCATCACGGAGACCGCCGAGGACGTCATCGTCAACAACTCGCTGGCGAACCTCCCGGTGGGCGGCATCACCGAGTACCTGGGCGCGGTCCTGTTCCAGCTCGGGGCACTCGCGTTCAGCTTCCTGCTTCCGGCGCTCGCCGGGTACATCGCCTTCGCCATGGCCGACCGGCCGGGCATCGCGCCCGGCTTCGTGATGGGCGTGGTCGCCGGCACGATCGGCGCCGGCTTCATCGGGGCGCTCATCGGCGGCCTGCTGGCCGGTGCCCTCGCCCTCTGGATCAGCCGCCTGGCCGTGCCCACCTGGGCCCGCGGCCTGATGCCCGTGGTCATCATCCCGCTCGGCGCCACGCTTCTCGCCGGCGCGGTCATGGTCATGCTCCTCGGTCAGCCCTTGGCCGCAATCACCACCGGGCTGCAGGACTGGCTCAACGGTCTCGGCGGGTCGTCGGCGCTCATCCTCGGCCTGGTGCTCGGCGCATGATGGCCTTCGACCTCGGCGGCCCGGTCAACAAGGCGGCCTACGCCTTCGCCACCACCGGCCTGTCCGCCGCGCTGGCCGCACCCGCGGGCGGCAACAGCACCCCCCTGCGGATCATGGCTGCCGTCATGGCCGCCGGCATGGTGCCGCCGCTCGCGCTGGCGCTCGCCACGGTGCTCAAGCCCACGTCGTTCACCGAGCCCGAGCGGGAGAACGGCAAGGCGGCCTGGCTGCTCGGTGCCTCGTTCATCAGCGAGGGCGCGATCCCGTTCGCCGCCGCCGACCCGCTGCGGATCATCCCGCCGGTCATGCTCGGCGCCTCGATCACCGGCGCGATCGTGATGAGCACCGGGGTCACCCTCCGCGCCCCGCACGGCGGCATCTTCGTCTTCTTCGCGATGGGCAACGTCCTGATGTTCCTGGTGGCCCTAGCGGTGGGCACGCTGGTAGCGGCCGCCGCCGTCGTCGTCGCCAAGCAGATCGGGCGCAAGGACACCCCCGTCCCCGCCGCCGCTACGGCCTGACCGCGCCCCCCTCACCCGTTCTCGCCCACCGACCCAGGAGGACCACAGCATGCCCATGAGGACCGTCACCGTCGGCTCGGCCGTTGGCCTGCACGCCCGTCCTGCCGCCGTCATCGCGCAGATCGCCAGCGACACCGGCGTCCCCGTCACGCTGGCGACCGCCGGCGGCGAGCCGGTCGACGCCGGCTCGGCCCTGATGATCATGACCCTCGGCGCCAAGCACGGTGACGACGTCACCGTGTCGGGCGACAGCCAGGAGGCGGTCGACGCCGTCGCCGACCTCGTCGCCAAGGACCTCGACGCCTGACCGACGGCTGCGAGGTCGCCCTGACCGGCCCCGGGGAGACATGGACGATCTGTCTCTCCGGGGCCCCGTCATCCCGGGGGCGGGCGGCGCGGGCGCCCTCCCCGGCCCGGCGTGCCGTCGGGAGGACGTACAGCGGCGTGGGGCAGACCGCCGTACGGGGGGGAACGACGCGGGCGACGGGAGGGGGACGGCGTGAGCACGGGTAGCACGGGTGTCGCGCCGGGCGCCCTCGCGCCCGCCCGACGCCGCCGCGGCCTGGACCTGCGCCTGCGGTCCACGGCTCCCGGCCTCGTGCAGCTCCCGTGGCTCGACCCGCTCGGCGAGTGGGACCCGACCGAGGTGCCGTTCCGGGACATCCCGGTCGGCACGCACCGCCACCTCGTCCGGTTCGTCCACGTGGACGGGCGGCTCTGGGCCCTGAAGGAGGAGCCCGAGGAGGTCGCGCACATCGAGTACGACGCGCTGGTCGAGATGGAGCGGCGCGACCTCCCCGCCGTGCGGGCCGGCGGGCTCGTCGTGCCGCCCGACACCGGCAACGCCGTCCTCGTCACGCAGTACCTGGCGGGCTCGTGGCAGTACCGCCGGCTCCTGATGCGCATCCCCGTGGAGCAGCGCAAGCACCGCCAGCGCCTGCTCGACGCGATGGCGTCGCTGCTCGTCGACCTGCACCGCAACGGCGTCTACTGGGGCGACTGCTCACTCGGAAACACGCTGTTCAAGCGGGACGGGCAGACCCTGCAGGCCTACCTCGTGGACGCCGAGACCTCGAAGGTCTACCCCGCGCTCTCCGACGGCCAGCGGCGCCAGGACCTCGAGGTGCTCGTCGAGAACGTCGCGGGCGGCCTCGCAGACCTCGCGGAGCGGCTGCACCAGCCCGCAGAGGTGGTCTTCGGGCTGTTCGAGGAGGCCCAGGGCGTCGCCGAGCAGTACGAGACCGTCTGGAAGGCCCTGCACCCCGACACCCGCCTCCGGTACGAGGACCGCTCGGCCGTGACCGCGCAGATCCAGGAGCTGAACGAGCTCGGCTTCGCGGTCGACGAGGTGCAGCTGCTGCCGACGAGCAGCGGCGAGGAGCTGCAGTTGAAGGTGGCCGTCGCGGGCCGGCACTTCCACGCCGACCAGCTGCGCGAGCTGACCGGGCTCGCCGCGGGCGAGGGCCAGGCCCGGCTCCTGCTCAACGACCTGCGGGCCCACCACGCGCACCTCACCGACACCGGCGAGGAGATGACGGAGAAGGTGGCGGCCCGGCGGTGGCTGATGGACGTGTTCGACCCGGGCGTGGCTCGCGTCGAGCAGTCCGTCGGGGCGGTCGCGAACCCGGTGCAGGCTTACTGCGACCTGCTGGAGGTGCGCTGGCTGCTCTCGGAGCGGGCGGGCCACGACGTCGGCGACGGCCCGGCGCTCCAGTCGCTGGCGGCAGGGACCACGCCGCCAGAGTCCGCGGCGGAGATGGCGATGGTCGAGCAGCCGACGGAGGAGTTCGCCCTCCCGCCCGAGGTGCTGGCGAAGTTCGCCGAGGACGACGCCCTGGATGAGGACGGGGAGTAGCGGGCCCGGCGACCGCGAGAGGGGCGGCCGGGCCGCCGGTGACCATCAGCGACGCAGGCGGTGCCGTGTCAAGAAGTCCTGCGTCACACCTGACGCCGTACCGCCGCCTGCCGGCGTACCGCGCAGTGACGCCGACGCCCGGGAGGCCGGCCGGCTCCTGACGCTTCCGACCTCCTGCGGGGTCCTCGGGCAGGATCGCCGCGTGACCGCACCGGGCCCAGGACTGTTCGACCTCCCGCTCGAGGTCCTGCGCCGCCGGCGCAGCGTGAAGTGGACACGCCACTGCGGCGATGTGCTGCCCGCCTTCGTCGCGGAGATGGACGTCGCCGTCGCCGAGCCGGTCCGCCGGGTCCTGCGCGAGGCGGTCGACCGCGACGACTTCGGCTACGCCGACCCCGGACGGCTGCCGTCGGCGTTCGCCGGCTTCGCCGCGCGGCGCTACGGGTGGCAGGTCGACCCGGGGACGGTGGCGCTCGTGCCGGACGTGGTCGTCGGGATCGCCGAAGTCCTGCGGCTCGTCACGCGTCCCGGGGACGCTGTCGTCATCAACCCGCCGGTCTACCCGCCGTTCTGGTCGGTCGTCCGCGAAGTGGAGCGGACAGTCGTCGAGGTGCCGCTTGTGCGGGGCGGCGACGGGCGTGGGGCGTTGGACCTGGTCGGACTGGAGGCGGCATTCGCTGCTGGGGCGCGGGTGCACCTGCTCTGCAACCCGCACAACCCGACGGGCGACACGTGGAGCCGCGACACGCTGACCGAGGTCGCCCGGCTCGCGCGGCGGTACGGCGTGACTGTGCTCGCCGACGAGATCCACGCCCCGATGACGCTGCCGGGCGCCGGGCCGCACACGCCCTATGCGTCGCTTGCCAGGGACCTCGCCGAGGACACCGTCGTGCTGGCCTCGGCGTCGAAGACCTGGAACCTCGCGGGACTGAAGTGCGCGCTCGTGGTCGCGGGCACGCCGGCGATGGCCGAGCGGCTGGCCGCGATGCCGGAGGAGGTGCCGTACCGCGCCGGCCACCTCGGCGTGCTGGCGAGTGTCGCCGCCTTCGAGGAGGGCGAGCCGTGGCTGGACGCGTTGCTCGCGTCCCTGGACGGCAACCGCGCGCTCCTCGGCGAGCTGCTCGCCGAGCACCTGCCCGGCGTGGCCTGGACGCCCCACCGCGCGAGCTACCTCGCGTGGCTCGACTGCCGCGGGCTCGGCCTCGGTGACGACCCGGCGGCCGCGTTCCTGGAGCGCGGACGCGTCGCGCTCAGCCCGGGCCCGACCTTCGGCCGGGAGGGCGCCGGGTTCGCCCGCCTCAATTCGGCGACGTCGCCGGCGCTGCTCACCGAGGCGGTACGGCGGATGGCGCGCGCGGTCACCGCCTGACCCGGCAGCGCCACCTGCCACGTGGCCCAGGGCGGCCAGTGGCAATGAACCGCGCGCGGCGCGCGTGTCGCCCCCGCGTGTCCTGCCACTCGGCGGTCAGCCCCCCGCTGCGCGCAGAAGGCGCTCCTCCTCGTCGGGGCCGAACCCCACGGACAGCGGCGGCTCGCCCCGCTCCCGGTCCCACGCCAGGACGGCCGCGGCGGTGCCCGCCAGAGGTGTGTCGGGC
>JALYNB010000486.1 GCA_030773395.1 Actinomycetota bacterium | reverse complement strand
GGCGAGGACGGTCCGCGGGCCGGTCAGCGGGCCGGTCAGCGGGCCGGTCAGCGGGCCGGTCAGCGGGCCGGTCAGCGCTGTGCCGGGGTCGTGCCGACGGACCACGTCTCGTGCGACGCGACGAGGTCGTGCAGCTCGGAAAGCTGCTCCGCGACCCGCTCGGGCGCCGTGCCGCCCACCGCCTTGCGGGCGGCGAGGGCACCCCGCACCGACAGGACGGACCGCACGTCGGGCGTCAGGTGCGGTGAGATCTTCGCCAGCTCCGCGTCGGGCACCTCGTGGAGGTCGGCGTCGTGCACCGAGCACCAGACGACCAGCTGGCCGACGGCCTCGTGCGCCTCGCGGAACGGCACCCCCTGGCGCACGAGCCACTCGGCGACGTCGGTCGCGAGGGCGAACCCCTGCGGCGCGGACGCCTCGAGCCGGGCCTTGCGCACCCGCATCGTCGCCACGGTGCCGGTGAGCGCCGGGAGCACGACCAGCAGCGTGTCGACCGCGTCGAAGACCGGCTCCTTGTCCTCCTGCAGGTCGCGGTCGTAAGACAGTGGCAGGCCCTTGAGCATCGCCAGCATCCCGGTGAGCGCGCCGATCAGCCGCCCGGCCTTGCCGCGCGCGAGCTCCGCGACGTCCGGGTTCTTCTTCTGCGGCATGATCGACGAACCGGTCGAGAACGCGTCGTCGAGCTCGACCCAGCCGAACTCCGACGTCGTCCAGAGCACGATCTCCTCGCCCAGGCGCGACAGGTGCACCCCGACGAGCGCCGCGACGAAGAGGAACTCGGCGGCGAAGTCGCGGTCGCTGACCGCGTCCATGGAGTTCGCCGCCGGCCGCGAGAAGCCCAGCTCCGCGGCCACGGCCGCCGGGTCGAGCGGTAGCGACGAGCCGGCCAACGCCCCGGAGCCCAGGGGGCTCACGTCGGCCCGCCGGTCGCCGTCGCGCAGCCGGTCGACGTCGCGGGCGAAGGCCTGCACGTGTGCCAGCAGCTGGTGGGCGAACAGCACCGGCTGCGCGTGCTGCAGGTGCGTCATCCCGGGAGCCGGCGTGTCGAGGTGCTGCTCGGCCTGCCCGAGCAGGGCCCGCTCCAGCTCGGCGAGCCGGCCGGCGATCTGCCGCGTGGCCGACCGCAGGTAGAGCCGCAGGTCGGTGGCGACCTGGTCGTTGCGGCTGCGGCCCGCGCGGAGCTTGCCGCCGAGCGTGCCGAGCCGTTCCAGCAGCCCGCGCTCCAGCGCGGTGTGGACGTCCTCGTCATCGATCGTCGGGGTGAAGTCCCCCGCGGCGACGGCGCGCTCGAGGTCGTCGAGCGCGCCGAGCATCCGCTCCAGCTCGGCGTCGTCGAGGAGCCCCGCCCGGGCGAGCACCCGGGCGTGGGCCTTCGAGGCCAGCAGGTCGTACGGCGCCAGCCGCCAGTCGTAGTGCACGCTGACCGACAGCTGTGCGAGCGCCTCGGCCGGCCCCCCGGCGAACCGGCCGCCCCAGAGGCGCATCGAGCCCGGGGCGGACGGCGTGCCGGGGACCGGCGCCGGCTGGGCAGCGGCGCCCGTCGGATCGGCAGGGTCAGCCACGCGACCCGCCCTGTCCTCGGCCGCCCAGCAGGTCCCCGCCACCGAGGAGAGCACTGCCGAGCCGGGTCTCCCGCGCCGACCACACCTTCGTGGGCAGGCCCCACAGGTCGACGAAGCCCTTGGCGTAGCGCTGGTCGAACTGGTCGCCCGCGTCGTACGTCGCGAGCGCGTAGTCGTACAGCGACGCGTCCGAGCGCCGGCCAACGACGTACGGGAGGCCACCGGACAGGCGCACCCGCACCTCCCCGGTGACGCGGCGGTTCGCGTCGTCGAGGAAGGCGTTGAGCGCGCGGGTCAGCGGGGAGTACCACAGCCCGTCGTACACGAGCTCGCTCCACCGCTGGTCGACCCCGCGCTTGAACCGCGCCAGCTCGCGCTCGAGCGTCATGTCCTCGAGGTCGCGGTGGGCGGTCAGCAGCGTGATGGCCGCCGGGCACTCGTAGATCTCGCGGCTCTTGATGCCGACCAGCCGGTCCTCGATGAGGTCGATCCGGCCGATGCCCTGCGCGCCGGCCCGGGCGTTGAGCTCGGCGATCAGCGGGACGAGCCCCACTTGGCGCCCGTCGATGCTCACCGGGACCCCGTCCGCGAAGCCGATCGTCACCTCGTCCGGCTCGGTCTCCGATGTGGGGTCGGCGGTGTAGGCATAGACGTCCTCCGGCGGCTGCACCCACGGGTCCTCGAGGATCCCGCACTCGGCCGTGCGGCCCCACAGGTTCTGGTCGATCGAGTACGGCGACTTCTTGTTCACGTCGATCGGGAGACCGCGCTCCTCAGCGAACGCGATCGCCTTGTCGCGGGTCATGTCGGAGTCGCGGACGGGCGCGAGGACCTTGAGGTCGGGGGCGAGCGCGGCCGTCGAGACCTCGAAGCGGACCTGGTCGTTGCCCTTGCCGGTGCAGCCGTGGGCGACCGCGGTGGCGCCGTACTCGCGCGCGGCCCTGACGAGGTGGCGGGCGATGAGCGGCCGCGACAGCGAGGAGACCAGCGGGTAGCGGTCCATGTAGAGCGCGTTGGCCTTGAGCGCGGGGGCGACGAAGTCGCGGGCGAACTCCTCGCGGGCGTCGACGACGATCGACTCCACGGCGCCGCAGTCGAGGGCGCGCTGGCGGATGGCGTCGAGGTCCTCGCCGCCCTGGCCGACGTCCGCGGCGACCGCGATCACCTCGGCCCCGGTCTCGGCGGCGATCCAGCCGATGGCCACGGATGTGTCGAGCCCGCCCGAGTAGGCGAGGACGACCCGCTCCTTGGCGGTCGTGTCGGTCACAGGGTCCTCCGTGTCGTTGCGCATGAGCTGGGGCTGGTCGTGTGGGCTGGTCCGGGAGCAGCGTGCTCCCGAACGGGACGGGAGGCCCGCCAGGGGTGAGTGGTTGTTGACCCGATGCCCGGGTCGACAACCAC
>JALYNB010000485.1 GCA_030773395.1 Actinomycetota bacterium | reverse complement strand
CCCGGGACCTGCTCCCCCTCCCCACACCGCTGCCGGCGCGGGCGGCCCGGGCGGTCGCCTCGGTCGCGGACGCCGCCTGGGAGGACGTGAAGGCGTTCGCCGTCGAGCACGGCGACGAGATCCAGCTCGCGGCGGACGTGCTGGCCGTGGCCGGGACCGGTGCGCTGGCGCTGTCCGTCGTCTGTCCGCCGCTGGCGGTGGTCGCGGCCGGGACGCGGCTCGCGGGGGCGGCGGCCTCGCTCGCCGGTGCGGCCGGCGGGGGGGCCTCCGTCGGGATCACCGTGCTGTCGGCGGGCGCGAACGCCGCGGTGGTCGCCGGGGACGAGGAGAAGACCGTGCGGGACCTGTGGCCGGACCTCCTGGCGGTCGGCACGCTCGGAGCCAGTCGGGCGCTCACGGCCTCGGGGAGGCTCGTCCCGGGCAGGTTCCCCCTGACGGTGCCGCAGGCGCGCGCGGCCGACGCCGGCCTGCCCGCGCGCAGCGGGGTGACGCGGCCCTCGACGTGGCCGTCCCGGGGCGACTCCCCCCGCGAGCTCCCGTCGATCTGGGATCCGGCGACGGGGATCGGGCCGAACGAGCTCGTGGTGCGGTCGGTGAGGTTCGCGGTCGAGACGCCGAACGCGGTCGTCGGCACGGCAGGCGGCGTCGCGGCCGGCCGCCGGCTGCGGGGCCGGTGGGCAGGCGGACGTCCCATCCCCGGGCGAGGTGCGTCCGCGCGGAGCGGGACGGGACGCGCTCGCGACCCCCAGCGGAAACCGGCGTGACCCGGCTCGCGGTGGCCGTGCCGCTCCCCGACGACTGGCAGGTCCTCGACCTCGACCCCGAGCAGCGCTCCCGAGGCGCCCTCGTGGCGGCGCTCCTCGCCGGCCGGGACGACGACGGCGTGCTCGCCGCGTCCCTGGACGTCGTGGTCACCCCGCTCGGCCGCGCGGGCCCACCCACCCGTACCGCCGCCGACGGCGTGGCCGTGGTGCTCGCGCGCGCCGTGTCGCCGTACCGGTCGGTCACCCGCCTCGACCTCCCGTCCGGGCCGGCGGTCGGGCTCCAGGACGTGCTCCGCCACCCGGACGGGGGACAGGTCGGGATCGCCCAGGTCTGGCTGCCGCTGGCGGACGCGCGCGCCCTCGTGCTGACGCTGTCCACGCCCTGCCTCGACCAGCACGACGGGCTGACCCGCCTGCTGTCGGCGGTGGCACACGGCTTGGTCGTCGACCTCAGGGACGAGGCGGCGGGGGTGTGACCGGTCGGTCAGGGCCCGATCGAGCGGCACTCTCTGGCACGCAGCGCGGCGACGTAGTCGTCCGGCGCGCCGGCGGCCTCCGCTGCGTCGGCGAGCACACCGAGGTAGCGCGCCGAGGGCAGCCCGCCCTCGTAGGCGTCGAGCACGTACACCCAGGCGAGCGCGTCGCCGTCCAGCGTCGACACCCGCACCCGGATCTTGCGATAGACGCCCGTGTCGGCGCCCTCCCACACGTCCATGCTCATGACGTCACCGTCCGTGACGTCGTACAGCATGACGAAGACCTGCGCGTCGGGGTCCTCGACCACGGTGGCGAGGGCGCCCTCCCAGCCCAGCTCCTCGCCCCCGAACGTCAGCCGCCAGCCCTGGAGCCATCCGCAGCCGGCGCCCGGACTGTGGGGGCAGCGCTCCCGCATCTGGCCCGGGTCGAGGTTGCTGCCGTAGGCGGCGTAGAGGGCCATGACGCCGGAGCGTAGCCGCGACGCCGTCGTGCTCTCGCGACGGCGGAGCGGGCATCACGAGCCGAGTCACCGGCGTGTGGGGGATGATGAGGGGGAGGTGTCCGCGTTGACCCGATGGACGACACCACTGCCGGCGACGCCACCGCGTGCGGCCGGACGACAAGCGGAGGTTGCGTGACCCGCATCGCGATCGTCGGCGGCGGACCGGCGGGCTACGAGGCGGCGCTGGTCGCCACCCAGCTCGGCGCCGACGTGACCCTGGTCGAACGGGACGGCATCGGGGGCGCCTGCGTCCTCTCCGACTGCGTCCCGTCGAAGACCCTCATCGCCACATCCGACGTCCTGACGAGCCTGTCCGGCGTCGGCGGCCTCGGCGTGCACCTGGGCGGCCTCGCCGACGGCGACTTCGGCCCCGACCCCCGCGTGCGCGGCGTGTCCGTCGACCTCGCCCAGGTCAACTCCCGCGTCAAGGGCCTGGCCCTCGCGCAGTCGATGGACATCACCCAGCGGCTCAGCGGCGAGGGCGTCGACGTGCGGGTGGGCACGGCGCGGTTCAACGACCACCACTGCCTCGAGGTCACGGGCCTCGACGGCGAGGTCACGACGCTCGAGGCCGACGTCTTCCTCATCGCGGTCGGTGCGCACCCCCGGGTCGTGCCCGGGGCCGAGCCCGACGGTGAGCGCATCCTCAGCTGGCGCGACGTGTACGACCTCGAGGAGCTCCCCGAGCACCTGGTGGTCGTCGGCTCCGGCGTCACCGGCGCCGAGTTCGCCAACGCCTACCTGGCCCTCGGCTCGGAGGTCAGCCTGGTCAGCAGCCGCGAGCGCGTGCTCCCCGGCGAGGACGGCGACGCCGCCGAGGTGCTGCAGGACGTCCTCGTCCGCCGCGGCATGGACATCGTGAAGGGCCGCGCGGCCGGCGTCGTCAACACGGGCAAGGGCGTGGAGGTCACGCTCACCGACGGCAGTGTCGTCCACGGCAGCCACGCCCTCATGACCGTCGGGTCGATCCCGAACACCGCCGGCCTCGGGCTCGAGGGCATCGGCGTCGCGACGAACCGCGGCTTCGTCACGGTCGACCGCGTCTCGCGGACCTCCGTGCCGAACATCTACGCGGCCGGCGACTGCACCGGCGTGCTCGCGCTCGCCAGCGTCGCGGCCATGCAGGGCCGGATCGCGATGTGGCACGCGCTGGGCGACGCGGTGGAGCCGCTGCGGCTGTCGACCGTGTCGGCGAACGTGTTCACCGACCCCGAGATCGCGACCGTCGGTGTCCAGCAGGCTGCGGTCGAGTCCGGCGCGGTCGACGCCCGGACGGTCAAGCTCCCGCTCTCCACCAACGCCCGGGCGAAGATGCAGGGGCTGTCCGACGGCTTCGTGAAGATCTTCTCGCGTCCCGGCACCGGGACGGTGCTGGGTGGCGTCGTCGTCGCCCCGCGGGCGAGCGAGCTGATCCTGCCGGTGTCGATGGCCGTGCAGAACCAGATCACCGTCGACCAGTTGGCCCACACGTTCTCGATCTACCCGTCGCTGTCCGGGTCGCTGACCGAGGCCGCACGCCAGCTAATCAAGCACGAGGTCGACTGAGCCGTTCCCGCCCGCCGGTCCGCCGGCCCGCAGCCGCGGGGGGGCGTCAGGGCAGGGCGCGTTCGTGCCGCAGGAGCCTCTCCTTGAGGCTCCTGCCGAAGTAGTAGCCGCCGATCGTGCCGTCGCTCTTCAGCACGCGGTGGCAC
>JALYNB010000484.1 GCA_030773395.1 Actinomycetota bacterium | reverse complement strand
GCTCCGGAGTCGTCGTGCTGCCGTGCGGCGCCGGCAAGACGCTCGTCGGCGCCGCCGCGATGGCCCGGGCGAGCGCGACGACGCTGATCCTGGTGACGAACACCGTCTCCGGGCGGCAGTGGAAGTCCGAGCTGCTCAAGCGCACGTCGCTGACCGAGGAGGAGATCGGCGAGTACTCCGGTGAGAAGAAGGAGATCCGCCCGGTCACGATCGCGACCTACCAGGTCATGACCACCCGCCGGAAGGGCGAGTACACCCACCTCGAGCTGTTCGGCGCCCGTGACTGGGGCCTGGTCGTCTACGACGAGGTGCACCTGCTGCCGGCACCGGTGTTCCGCATGACCGCTGACCTGCAGTCCCGCCGCCGGCTCGGCCTGACGGCGACGCTGGTCCGCGAGGACGGCCGCGAGGGCGACGTGTTCAGCCTGATCGGGCCGAAGCGCTACGACGCGCCGTGGAAGGACATCGAGTCGCAGGGCTGGATCGCGCCGGCCGACTGCACCGAGGTGCGGGTGACGATGACCGACGCCGAGCGGCTGAGCTACGCGACCGCCGAGCCGGAGGAGCGCTACAAGATCTGCTCCACCGCGCACACGAAGGTCGCGGTGGTGAAGAAGCTGGTGGAGCGGCACGACGACCAGGTGCTCGTGATCGGGGCCTATCTCGACCAGCTCGACGAGCTCGGGGAGGCGCTCGACATGCCGGTCATCCAGGGCTCGACGAAGAACGCCGAGCGCGAGCGGCTCTACGACGCCTTCCGCCGCAAGGAGATCGCCGGTCTGGTCGTCAGCAAGGTGGCGAACTTCTCGATCGACCTGCCCGAGGCGGCCGTCGCCATCCAGGTCTCGGGGACCTTCGGCTCGCGCCAGGAGGAGGCGCAGCGCCTCGGCCGGGTGCTGCGCCCGAAGGCCGACGGCCGGCAGGCGCACTTCTACACCGTCGTCAGCCGCGACACCCTCGACCAGGACTACGCCGCCCACCGCCAGCGGTTCCTCGCCGAGCAGGGCTACGCCTACACGATCGTCGACGCGGACGACGTGCTGTCGGGCGGGTAGCGGCCGGCGTGAACGCCCGCCGCGAACCGACCGGCGCACTGCCGCGGCTGCCCGTGGACAGCCACGATGTCCGGCGATCCGGCCCGCCGCGCCTTGACCGCCGCCCCGGCCCCCCGCCCGGCCGCGCCCGGTCGAGCTACCCCTCGGCGAGGATGTCGTCGGCGTCGACGATCGTGTAGGCGTAGCCCTGCTCGGCGAGGAACCGCTGCCGGTGGGCCGCGTACTCCTGGTCGAGCGTGTCCCGGCTGACCACCGTGTAGAAGTGGGCGGTGCGCCCGTCGGCCTTCGGCCGGAGCACGCGGCCGAGCCGCTGCGCCTCCTCCTGCCGCGAGCCGAACGTGCCGGAGGTCTGGATCGCGACGCTCGCCTCGGGCAGGTCGATGGAAAAGTTCGCGACCTTCGAGACGATGAGCGTGCGCATCTCGCCGGCGCGGAACGCGTCGAAGAGCCGCTCCCGCTCCTTGTTCGTCGTCGAGCCCTGGATGACGGGGGCGTCGAGGGTCTCCGCGAGCGCGTCGAGCTGGTCGAGGTAGGCGCCGATGACGAGCACCTGGTCGTCCGGGTGGCGCTCCACGAGCCGCTTGACGACGGCGAGCTTCGTGCGCGCCGTCGCGCCGACCTTGTACTTCTCCTCCGGCTCCGCGACGGCGTACGTCATCCGCTCCGCGTCGGTCATCGTTACGCGCACCTCGGTGCAGTCCGCCGGGGCGATGTAGCCCTGCGCCTCGATGTCCTTCCACGGGGCGTCGTACCGCTTGGGCCCGATGAGGGAGAACACGTCGCCCTCGCGGCCGTCCTCGCGGACGAGCGTGGCGGTCAGGCCGAGCCGCCGGCGCGACTGGATGTCGGCCGTCATGCGGAAGACCGGCGCGGGCAGCAGGTGCACCTCGTCGTAGACGATGAGGCCCCAGTCGCGGGCGTCGAAGACGTCGAGGTGGCGGTACTCGCCCTTCCGCCGGGAGGTCATGACCTGGTACGTCGCGATCGTGACCGGGCGGATCTCCTTCTTGTCGCCCGAGTACTCGCCGATCTCCTCCTCGGTCAGGGACGTGCGGGCGAGGAGCTCGCGGCGCCACTGGTGCCCGGCGACGGTGTTCGTGACGAGGATCAGCGTGGTGGCCTGCGCCCGGGCCATCGCGGCGGCGCCGACGAGCGTCTTCCCCGCGCCGCACGGCAGCACGACGACGCCCGACCCACCCGCCCAGAACCCGTCGACGGCCTCGGCCTGGTAGTCCCGCAGCGTCCAGCCGTCGGACTGGAGGCTGATCGAGTGGGCCTCGCCGTCGACGTACCCGGCGAGGTCCTCCGCGGGCCAGCCGAGCTTGAGCAGCGCCTGCTTGAGCCGACCGCGCTCGCTCGGGTGGACCGCGACGGTGTCGTCGTCGACCGCGTCCCCGAGCATGGGGATGACCTTCTTGCTGCGCCGCACCTCGGTCATCACGGCGCGGTCCAGCGAGCGCAGCACGAGGCCGTGCGCGGGGTCGTTGGCGAGCTGCAGCCGCCCGTAGCGGTCCATCGTGTCGGCCACGTCGACCAGCAGCGCGTGCGGCACGGCGTACCGGCTGAAGCGGACGAGGGCGTCCACGACCTGCTCGGCGTCGTGGCCCGCGGCCCGGGCGTTCCACAGCCCGAGGTTGGTCAGCCGGTAGGTGTGCACGTGCTCTGGGGAGCGCTCCAGCTCCGCGAAGGGGGCGATCGCCGCGCGCGCCTCCCGGGCCGACGGGTGGTCGACCTCGAGCAGCAGCGTCTTGTCGGACTGTACGATCAGTGGGCCGTCGGCCACGGAGAGGACCTCTTCACTCGTCGGATCAGCTCCTGGTGCAACCCCCGGGGCCGTCGGGCGCTTCCGCCGCACAGGAGGAGGTGGGCCTGCGCCCGCTACCGGCCTGGACTTGTCGGCGCCCGCGCGCCCGCCGCGGCCCTGGGCGCCGACCGCCGCGAGCAGCACGGCCCGGTCGACCTTCCCACTGGCCGACCGTAGCAGCACGGGAGCCGACATCCGCGACAGGTCCATGTGTCCTGTGTCGGCTGGGCGGCACCCGAACTTCAGCCCGCTGCTGTTCCTGCCGACAGGGCGGGCGTCACGCCCGCTGCTCGTCGTACAGCGCGGCGGTGGTCACGCGGTGCAGCGCATAGGTCAGCCGGGTCTCGCGCTTGCGGTCGTACGCCGACAGGTAGCCGCCCTCCACCGAGACCGGCTCGACGACGCGGGTCGTGGCCCGGCCGGACGGGTCGACGTACCCGAGCAGCACGAGCCGGGAGTCGCGGGCGGCGTCCTGCAG
>JALYNB010000483.1 GCA_030773395.1 Actinomycetota bacterium | reverse complement strand
ACCTGAACGAGGCCCTGCGGCGCGTGGCGGCGGAGGCGGGGGCTGCCGTCGCGGAGATCGCCGAGCGGTTCCAGGGCCACGGCGTCCTCGCGGGCGACGTGCGGACGGCGGAGCCCCGGCCGGCGTCCCGCGACCTGTGGTTCTGCAACGTGATCGAGCCGAACGCGTGGGGGGCGGACGGCGTGCGCGCCGCGTTCTGGACGGCACTCGAGGGCGGGCGACGGGACCGGGCGGACCGGTGAGCAACGCCCCGCCGCGCCCGTCGTACGACGTCGTCGTCGTCGAGGCCTCCTCCGGGGGCGTCGGGGCGGCGGTGGCCGCGGCCCGCGCGGGCCGCAGCGTCCTGCTGGTCGAGCCCACCTCCCGCGTCGGCGGGATGATGACGAACGGCGTCACGAGCGACCTGCTGGCCGACGACGCGTCCACCGGGCTGTTCGACGAGCACCGCGCGCTCGTGGAGGAGGCCTACGCCGCGCGCGGGATCACGGGCCCGGAGATCCGCCGCGGGCTCTACGCCGAGCCGGAGGTGGCGCTGCAGGCGGTGCGGCGGCTCCTCGACGTGCCGGGCCTCGACGTGCGCACCGGCTGGCGGCTCGTCTCCGCGCGCGCCGCCGGCCGCGTGCTCACCGACGTGACGCTGACGGACGCGACCCTCACCGGCAGTAGGGCCGAGGCCGTCGTGCGGGCCGGGGTGTTCGTCGACGCCTCTCCGGTCGGCGACCTGCTGGCCGCGGTGGGGGAGCGCGACGTCGACTGGACCGTCGGCCGCGAGGGCCGGGCGGTGTACGGCGAGGGGCTCGCGCCCGAGCAGGGCGACGATCGGCAGCAGGCCTACACCTACCGGATGGTGTTCCAGGTCGGCGGGCGGACCGACTACGCGGTGCCCGCGACGTACGCCGAGGACCTCCCGCGCTACCGGTCGGTGGACCGGGCGGCGGAACGGCTGCGCTGCGTCGTCGACGGCCGGGAGTACGCCGGGCTGCGGATCCAGCGCTGCCTGCCCGGCGGCAAGTTCGACATCAACATCGACCTGGTCGGCGCCAACCACAACTACCCCGTGGCCGGCCCCGACGAGCGGCGCGCCGTCGAGCAGCGGCTCATGGACTTCACCGTCGGCTGGCTGCACTTCCTGCGCACCGAGGCCGGCCACCCCGAGCTCGGCCTGAGCCGCGACGACTTCCCGGAGAACGGGGGCCTCCCGGTCGTCCTGTACGTCCGGGAGGGGCGGCGGGCGCTCGGGCGCGTCGTGTTCACGGAGCACGACGCCGCCGCGGGCCGGGTCACGCACAAGCCCACCGCCGTCGCAATCGGACACTACGGGCTGGACTCCCACTGCGTCGGGCCGGCGGGCGGTGTGTCCGGCGGCCCGGAGTGCGAGGGCGGGTTCTGGGCGCCGGCCGACCCGTTCCAGGTGCCCTACGAGGTGATGCTGCCCGCGCAGTTCGACAACCTGCTGCTGCCGGTGCCCGTCTCCGCCTCGCACGTGGGCTACTCGACGCTGCGCATGGAGCCGGTACGGATGAACCTCGGGTACGCCGCGGGCCTGGCGGCCGACGAGGCGCTCGCCGGGCGTGTCCCCGTGGCCCGGGTCGACGTCGGCCGGCTGCAGCGGCGGCTCCTCGAGGCACGCCAGGCGCTGGTCTACACGCCCGGGCTCGACCCGCGGGCCCCCGGGTTCGCCGAGTTGCAGGCGGCGCAGATGCACGTGCTGGGGGCGTTCTCCGACGTGCCGGCGACGAGCCCGCACGTCGTCGGGATCGCCGCGCTGCATCGGGCCGGGATCGTCCAGGGCCGCGGGGACGGGACGTTCCGCCCGGCGGACCCGGTCACCCGCGGGCAGGCCGCCTCGATGGTCGCGCAGCTCGCCGGGCTGGCGCCGCTCACCCCGGGGACCTTGCGGGACGTCAGCGGCCCGCACGCCGGCGCGATCGAGGCCGTGGCCCGGGCCGGGCTGATGAGCGGCTACTCCGACGGGACGTTCCGCCCCGGCCTGCTGATCCGACGGGAGCAGGCCGCGAGCGTCCTCGCCCGGCTGCTGCGGCTGCAGCCGGTGCCCGACGGCCCGTTTCCCGACGTCGATGGCGCGAGCACCCACGGCGGGAGCGTCAACTCGCTCGTGCGGGCGGGCGTCGTGCCGCCCTCGCCGGACCGGCGGTTCCGCCCCCGGGACCCGCTGCGGCGCGACGAGGCGGCGTCCCTGCTGCACGGGGCGCAGCGCTCGCGGGCAGGCATCGCCTGAACGAGGACGACCGGCCGCATGCCGCCCGTCTCAGCGCCGGGAACGTGGGGTAGGTCACGCGCGCTGCCCCGCCGGCACCCGGCCCCGCGTCCACCAGGAGAGCGTCCCCGTGACACCGTTCGGCCCGGTCCCCCTGACCCCGACGGCCTTCCTCGACCGGTCCCGCGCCGTGTACGGCGACCGGGTCGCCCTCGTCGACGGCGACGCCCGGCGCACGTACACCGAGCTCGCCGACCGCTGCGAGCGGCTCGCGGGGGCGCTCGTGGGGCTCGGTGTCGCCCCCGGCGACCGCGTGTCGGTGCTCGCCCCCAACACCGGGACCGCGCTGGAGGCGCACTTCGGCGTGCCCTTCGCCGGGGCGGTGCTCAACGCGCTGAACACCCGCCTGTCGGCGGAGGAGCTCGCCTGGATCGTCGAGCACGCCGGGTCGGAGGTGCTGCTCGTCGACACCGACCTCGCCGACCTGGGGCGCCAGGTCGCCGAGCGGCTCGGGCCGGCCGTCCGGCTGGTGGTCTCGGGCGGGCCGGACGACGAGTACGAGGCACTGCTCGCGGGGGCGTCCACCCTGCGGGTGCCCGTCGACGACGAGCTCGGGCTGCTGTCCCTGAACTACACGAGCGGCACCACGGGCAAGCCGAAGGGGGTCATGTACTCCCACCGCGGCGCCTACCTGCAGGCCCTCGCGATGGCGGCGCAGTTCCGGATGGACATCGCATCGTCGTACCTGTGGGTGTTGCCCATGTTCCACTGCAACGGCTGGTGCTTCCCCTGGGCTGTCACCGCCGCCGGTGCGACGCACGTCGCGCTGCGCAAGGTCGACCCCGACCGCATCTGGCGGGCCATCCGGGCCGAGGGGGTCACGCACTTCTGCGCCGCGCCCACGGTGCTGACGGGGCTCGCCGCGGCGGCCGGGGCGGAGGAGGGGCCGGTCGACCCAGCCGTGCAGGTCGCGACCGGCGGTGCGCCGCCGGCGCCGGCGCTGCTGGCCCGGATGGCCGCACTGAACATCGACATCACCCATCTCTACGGCCTCACCGAGACCTACGGCCCGGCCGCGATCTGCGACTGGCGGCCGGAGTGGAACGCTCTCGACCAGGAGCGGCGGGCTGCGCTGAAGGCCCGCCAGGGCGTGGCCAACCTCATCGGGCTGCCTCTGCGGGTCGCGAGCAGCGAGGGGGTGGACGTCCCCGCCGACGGCACGACGGTCGGGGAGGTCCTGCTGCGCGGCAACAACGTGATGCTCGGCTACTACCGCGACGAGGAGGCGACGCGGAGTGCCGACCTCGGCGGGTGGTTCCGCACGGGCGACGTCGGCGTGATGCACCCGGACGGGTACGTCGAGCTGCGTGACCGCAGCAAGGACGTGATCATCTCCGGTGGGGAGAACATCGCCTCGATCGAGGTCGAGCAGGCCCTCGCCTCCCACCCCGCCGTGCTCGAGTGCGCTGTCGTCGCCGGCCCCGACGACAAGTGGGGCGAGGTGCCCGTCGCCTTCGTGATGCTGCGCCCGGGTGAGCAGCTCGGCGAGGACGAGCTGATCGGCCACGTGAAGTCGCGCATCGCCCGCTACAAGGCGCCCCGAGCCGTCCACTTCGTGGACCTGCCGAAGACGGGCACAGGCAAGATCCAGAAGTTCGTGCTCCGGGAGCGCCTGTGGGAGGGGAAGGCGTCCCGCATCGGCTGACGGCCCGGCGGGAGCACGGTGGGGGCGCCGCCCCCGCACCGACCCCGCCGTGGCTACTGTGACCTGCACCACGCAATCCGGCGATACCAGGAGGACACACCAATGACCACGCTCGAGAGCCAGCCCAGCGCAGCGGAGGAAACCGCCGCGGAAGCGGCGCGCCAGTCCGTGGGCGACAAGCTCCGCGGCCGCGTGGCCTTCGTGACCGGCGGCACCCGCGGCATCGGGGCGGCAATCTGCCGCAGCCTGGCGAGCCAGGGCGCTGCGGTGGCGGCCGGCTACAGCGGCAACGACGAGGCCGCGGCCCGGTTCCAGAAGGAGTTCCAGGGCCAGTTCCCGGAGCAGGGGTTCAGCGTCCACAAGGGCGACATCGCGAATGCCGACGACTGCCGCCGCACGATCCAGGAGGTCATCGACCAGCACGGGCGGCTCGACATCCTCGTCAACAACGCGGGCATCACCGCCGACCGCGGCGTGCTGAAGCTGACCGACGACGACTGGCGCCGCGTGGTCGACGTGAACCTGTCGGGCGCCTTCTACCTGTCGCAGGCGGCCTTGCGCCACATGCTCGAGCGGGGCAGCGGCCGCATCATCATGATCTCGTCGATCATCGGCGAGATGGGCAACATCGGGCAGTCGAACTACGCGGCGGCGAAGTCCGGGCTGTTCGGCCTCACCAAGACCCTCGCCCGCGAGGCCGCGTTCCAGCTGAACCGCTCCGGCAAGCTCGAGGGCGGTCTCGGCATCACCGTCAACACGGTCACGCCGGGCTACATCGCCACGGAGATGCTCCAGACCGTGCCCGAGAAGGTCCTCGACCAGATCAGGTCCAAGATCCCCATGAACCGGCTCGGGGAGCCCGAGGAGATCGCCCGCGTCGTGCACTTCCTCGCCGCGGACGCGTCCGGCTACATCACCGGCCAGGTATGGGGCGTCAACGGCGGCATGGACATGTGACCGACGTCTGACAGTCCCGCGCACGACGGCGCCCGGCCGACCGCGAGGTCGACCG
>JALYNB010000482.1 GCA_030773395.1 Actinomycetota bacterium | reverse complement strand
GGGCCGTGCCGGTCGCGGCGGCGGCGTCATGGGCGGTGCGCTCTCAGGGGGTCGGGCGGGTCAGTACGTCGGCAGCGACGGGTCGACCTGCTTCTGCCAGGCCAGCACCCCGCCCTGCACGTGCACGGCGTCGGCGAAGCCGGCGCCCTTCAGCGCCGCGAGCGCCTCGGCCGAGCGCACCCCGCTCTTGCAGTAGAGGACGGTCTTCTTGTCCTGCGGCAGCGTCGCCAGCGCGGCGCCCGAGAGGATCTCGCCCTTGGGGATGAGCGTCGAGCCGGGGATCGCGAGGATCTCGTACTCGGCGGGCTCGCGGACGTCGACGACGTTGATCTTGTCGCCGCGGTCGAGCATGTCCTTGAGCTCCCGGGCGGTGATGGTCGAGCCGACCGCCGCCTCCTGGGCCTCGTCCGACACGGTGCCGCAGAAGGCCTCGTAGTCGATGAGCTCCTTGACGGGCTCACCGTTCGGGTCCCTGCGGACCTTGACGGTGCGGTAGGTCATCTCGAGGGCGTCGTAGATCATCAGCCGACCCAGCAGGGGCTCGCCGATGCCCGTGATGAGCTTGACGGCTTCCGTGGCCATGATCGAGCCGATCGAGGCGCAGAGGATGCCCAGCACGCCGCCCTCGGCGCACGACGGCACCATGCCGGGGGGCGGGGGCTCGGGGTAGAGGTCGCGGTACTGCGGGCCGTGCTCGGCCCAGAACACGCTGGCCTGGCCGTCGAAGCGGTAGATCGAGCCCCAGACGTAGGGCTTGCCGAGCAGGACGGCCGCGTCGTTCACCAGGTAGCGCGTGGCGAAGTTGTCGGTGCCGTCGAGGATCAGGTCGTACTGCGCGAACAGGTCCAGAACGTTGGACGAGTCGAGCCGCTCCATGTGGAGGTTGATCTTCACCAGCGGGTTGATCTCGCGGATGCTGTCGCGCGCCGACTCCGCCTTCGGCTTGCCGATGTCGCTCTGGCCGTGGATGACCTGGCGCTGCAGGTTGCTCTCGTCGACCGTGTCGAAGTCGACGATGCCGAGCGTTCCGACGCCGGCGGCGGCCAGGTAGAGCAGCGCCGGCGAGCCGAGGCCGCCTGCACCCACCACGAGCACCTTCGCGTTCTTGAGCCGCTTCTGCCCGACCATCGCCACATCCGGGATGATCAAGTGGCGGGAGTAGCGCTCGACCTCCTCCCGGGTGAGCTCGGCGGCCGGTTCGACCAGGGGTGGCAGTGGCACGGGTGGCTCCAGTCGTGTTGCGGCGTCAGGCGCGCCCGGTGGACGCGTCATCCTCTCCCGGCGCCAACACGACCCGGGTCGCTGTCGATTCCCGGGCGTGCTCAGCGCCGGTAGACGTCACGACGGTGACTGACGTCGAGTACCACGACCGTGCGGGTGCCCTCGTCGATCCGGTACCGCACGCGGTACTCGCCCCGGCGCGCCCGCCACAGGCCGGCGTACGGCTCGCGGAGCGGGCGCCCACCCGCCGGGGCTCCGCGGCCAGTGGACCGAGGACGAACTCGATGCAGGCCGCGGCCACGGCCTCGGGCAGTGACTGCTGCAGCTGGACGCGGCACGGTGGGCCAGTCGGGGGTGGGCTCAGTCGGCTCAGTGCAGCGGGTGCGGCCACGCGTTCGGCAGGCAGGGCGCCACCTGCTTGCTCTGCTGCTGCATCACGGGCGCCGGTCGGCCCGCCCCCGGGCACGGCTCGTGCCCGTGGCCGAGCGCGTGCCCCACCTCGTGGTTCACCAGGTACTGCCGGTAGACCGTCAGGTCGGGGTGCTCGTCCACCCCGTCGAGCCAGCGCACGACATTCAGCACCGCCCGCCCGCCGCTGTGGCACGACAGCTCGCCGTTCGTGTCGAGCGGCGCGCAGAGCCGGTCGGTGGTGTCGGGGCTGGTCAGCGCGACGCGGAACGACGCCCGCCGCGCCTGGCCGGCGTCCACCCGCTCGAAGGCCGCTGCCCCTGCGGCCGCCCACGACCGCGGGTCGTTCAGCGTCGCGTGCACCGTCCGAGCAAACTCCCCCGCGTCGACGCCGAGGCCCTGCTCCACCTCGACCACGTAGCGGCGCAGCGGCCCGTCCCCGGGCGGGGCGTCCACTCCGGGGACGACGGCCAGCTCGCCGGTGCCCTCCCGCGACACCGGGGTGGACAGAGGCTCGGGGACGGGCTCACGGCGTACGACGGGACTGCCCGGAACGGCCTCGGCCTGCGGCGCCGCCGCTGCCGGGCCCGGAGGGCTCGCCGCCTCGGGAGCGGGGCCGTCGCCGACCCCGGCCAGCCCGACGACGGCACCGGTGACGGGGTCGGTGGCGGTGGCCGCGACCCGCTCGGCCACCGGGGTCAGCGCCGCGCCCAGGAGGACGAGGGCAGTCGTGCCGAGGGTGATCGAGAGCCGGGCCGGCCGGGAGGGCAACCGCCGCCGCGACGGGGACCGCTCCGGCAGGGGTCCTGCCTGACCCGGGCTGTCCCGCGCCGCGCCCGCCCGAGGGGGGCGCACGACCTCCCGACTCTGCACGCTGCCCGGCTGCACGTGCCCAGATTGGCACGGGCGTGCCCGCCGGTCGCGGAGGCGCCGTGTCAGCGTCGGTACGTCGGGCATGACTGCGAACGCCCGGGCCGTGACCGGCGCCCGGCGGAGCACGGGAGGTTCTATGAGCGGCGAGGACAAGCTCAACAACAAGGTCGAGGAGCTCACCGGCAAGGCCAAGGAGACCACGGGCAGCGCGACCGGCAACGAGTCGCTGCAGGCCGAGGGCCAGGCCGACCAGAGCAAGTCGAACATCAAGCAGGCCGGCGAGAAGGTGAAGGACGTCTTCCGCTGAGCCGAGGACGTCCGGGGAGGCCGGGGCACGGCGAGTGCCGGCCCCGGCCTCCCGGCATGTGTCGCGCTGCTTACCGGTGATGCCGGTCCCCTTCTGCGCCCGCTGCGCGGATAAGTGACGGCGACCCTGCTGGGCCCCTACCGACGGAGCCCACGTGACGCCCACCCGGCGTGCGGCCTCGACTCGCAGCCGAGGTCGCGCGAGCGTCACCGGAGCGGGAACGGCGGTTGCAGCCACGGCGGCTCGTGGACCACCTCCACCGCCGCCACCCACTTGACCCAGTGGAAGCCCCGACGACCGGGGGCCACGAGCCGCCGGGGACCGCCGTGGCCGGCCGACAGCGGACGCCCCGCTACGGTCGTCGCGAGCAGCAGGTCCCGGGCCGCCTCCACCGGGAAGCGCCGCCGGTAGCCGGTGACCGAGACGACGTCGACGCTGCGGGCGTCGGGCGGCAGCGGGCCCAGGAGCCGGTCGAGGCGCACGCCGCCCCAGAGTTGGACGGCGTACCAGCCGCCCGTGCAGTCCAGCAGCGCCTCCACCTCGTCCCGGGCGTCGGGGAGGTCCACGGCGACGCCGTCGACGCGCAGCGGGACGACCCGCCGCTCGGGGGGCGGGACTGTGTCGGTGAACCACTGCGTGACGGGCATCCGCGCCGGTTCGTGCGAGCCGCGCTCGCTGGAGCCCGTCGGCTGCTGAGCCAGCGACGGGCCGACGGCCCGGCTGAGCCAGGTGGCGGCGAGCGCGCCGGCGGTGAGGCCGCCGGTCGCGAGCACGGTGCGCCTGGACAGGTCCGCGGCTCTGGGCCGCTGCCGGTGCGTTGCGACGTGCGCGGTGAGCAACGGGACGACGAGGACGGCCAGGCCGACGTGCACCTGCAGCGGCGCGAGCCCCAGCACCGGCCGGTAGCCCACGACCTCCTGCGCGACGCCCGCCGCGACGCACCCCGCCAGCAGCACGGCGAGGACCAGTCCCGCGGACCGGCCCGGGTGCGGGGGCCGGCCGAGCCCGCGGCGGGCGATGACGGACTTCCACGGCACGAGGAGCACGATGGCCGAGCCCGCGGCCGCGTGGGCCGTCGTCAGCAGGGTCGTCGCGGGCGCTGTGCCGACGCCGTACGACGCGGTGCCGGTGACGAACGCCAGGACGACGAGCCCGAGCAGGGCGAGGTTGGTCCGCCGGCCGGCACGCACGGGGTGGTCGTTCCGCGGGTGACAGCCGGCCAACCCGGCCCGAATGCCGAAGCGCGGTTGTGCCAGCATGACCGGCTCCGAGCAACGGGCGGTCGCCCTCGTGAGGGGGGTCGATGACAGCAACAGCAGGCCCAGCAGCAGACGCGTCAGCAGATCCGGCGACCGGCTCCTCGCTGCCCCCGTCGGTGAGCCGACGCTCCGCCTCCCCGTGGTCAGGCCGAGCGCACGTGGCCTGGCACCGCGGGCAGCTCGACGGGGTCCGCAGCCTGACCGAGGCCGCGCAGCGGCTCAGGCTGCTGGCCGCCGAGCTCCGGGGCGCGCACGACGCCGGGTGGGGCCTCGTGGAGCCCGTTCGGGGAGGGCGCCTGATCGCGGAGCGAGCGACCAGGCCTCGGCGCGACCGGGCAGCAGCGCCGGCGTCGGGCGCGGCAGGCACCCCGCCACCGGTGCGGTGGCGGGTCCGGCTGGTCGACGAGTCCCCGGTGTCCGGGGACGAGGTGCTGTCGCTGGAGCACGCCCCCCGCACCCCGGTGTTCGCCCCGGTCGACGCCGGGCTGCAGCAGGTCGCCGGGCCCGCCGTCGCCCGCGCCACCGCCGACGAGCTGGTGCGGCAGGTGGCCCCGGCCGAGCTCGGGGGCCGACCGTGGGGCCTCGCCCCGGCGCGGGTCGGACCCGCCGTGGACCTGGTCGCCGAGGGCAGCGTGCTGCTGGTCCACGCCGTGTCCGGGGGCGCGCTCGTCCGGACGGCCGAGACCCTGGTCTCCGCCTACGCCGCTGACCGGGCCTCGTCGCTTCCGGAGGCCGCGGCGGCGTACGAGCGCCTGGCGCGGGTCGCCGACCTCATGGCCGCGGCCGGCGGCCACGTGGTCACCGTCGACGACGGCTTCCTGGAGGTCGCCTACCCGGCGCCGTGACCGGGAGGCTCAGGCTTCAGCGGCGACAGCAGCCCTGACCCGCGGCGCGACCTCGGTGCCTAACAGCTCGATCGCGCGCAGCACCTGCTCGTGCGGCAGCGTGCCGACGCTCACGTGCAGCAGGAACCGCTCGATCCCGAGCACGCGACGCAGCCCCAGCACCTTCTCCGCGACCTGCGCAGGCTCGCCGATCACGAGCGAGCCGCCGGGCCCGGCCATCTGCGCGAAGGCGTGCCGCGCATCGCCGGCCAGCCGCGCTCGCGCCCCAGCAGGCTCATGGCCCGCGCGTAGGGGCCGTAGAACTCGGCCTCCGCCCGCTCCCGCGTCTCCGCGACGTAGCCGTGGGCGTTGACCGCCACCGGCAGCGGCGGGTGACCGGCCTGCTGGACGGCGCGGCGGTGGAGGTCGGCGAACGGGGCGAAGCGCTCCGGCGAGCCCCCGATGATGGCGAGGATCATCGGCAGTCCGAGCAGCCCCGCGCGCGCCGCCGACTGCGGGTTGCCGCCGACCCCCACCCAGACCGGCAGGGGGTCCTGCAGCGGACGGGGGAACACCGGCTGGTCGTGCAGCGGGGCGCGGAACCGCCCCGACCAGGTGACCCGCTCGCTCGCGCGGAGCGCCAGCAGGAGCTGCAGCTTCTCGGCGAACAGCGCGTCGTAGTCGCCGAGGTCGTGCCCGAACAAGGGAAAGGACTCGGTGAACGAGCCCCGACCGGCGATCACCTCGGCACGCCCAGCGGAGAGCAGGTCGAGCGTCGCGAACTCCTGGAACACCCGGACGGGGTCGGCGGTGGACAGGACCGTCACGGCGCTCGTCAGGCGGACCCGGCTCGTCCGGGACACGGCGGCGGCCAGCACGACGGCAGGGGCGGCCGCGGCGAAGTCCGGTCGGTGGTGCTCGCCCACCCCGTAGACGTCCAGTCCGACCTGCTCGGCGAGCTCGACCTCGGCGACCACCTGGCGCAGCCGCTCGGCCGCCGCGACGGGGACCCCGTCGACCGGGTGCGTCTCCGCGAAGGTCGTGATGCCCAGTTCCACGCGGTCAGGCCGCCGCGCTCTCGCGCTCCCGGACCTCGTCGAGCCGGCCGAGCAGCGCCCGCGCCACGCTCTCGGGGCTCTCCAGCTGGGCCACGTGGCCCGCGTCCTCCAGCACGAGGAGCCGCGAGTCGGGGAAGGACTCCTGCGCCCGCTCCCCCAGCCGGACGTCGACCAGTCGGTCGTGCTGGCCCCAGATCAGCAGGACCGGCAGCTCGACGGACGCGGCCTGACGCCACAGCGACGCCGGCCCGCGCTGCAGGTAGGCGGAGATCAGGCCGCGCAGCGACTGGCTGAAGCTGTCGGTGCTCCACGGCAGCTGGGACCGGTAGCGCACCTCCTCGGCGGCCTCCGCGAACCGCCCTGGGGCCACCCGGGAGATGTCGTAGTAGCAGAGGTCGAGCGTCGCCCGGGCCCGGGCCTCCGGGCTCTGGGCCTGCAGGCGGCGACGCGCGAGGCGCTGGATGCCGGGCAGCAGGAGCAGTGGCGCGACGGAGTCGCCGCGGCGGCGGACACGCAGGTCGGGCAGCGCGGGCGAGACGAGCGTGAGCGTGCGGACGAGGTCGGGGCGCAGCGCCGCGACCCGGGTGCTGACCGCCCCGCCGAGCGAGTTGCCCACGAGGTGCACGGGCCCGCGGCCCCGGGCCTCCACCACCTCGATGACCGCGGCGGCGTGGGCGTCCAGCGAGTAGTCCCCGTCGCGGGGGGGGTCGGACCGGCCGAAGCCCGGGAGGTCCATCGCCTCGCAAGCGAGGGCGTGACCGAGCAGGTGCGTGACGTCTGTCCAGTTCAGCGACGACCCGCCGATGCCGTGCACGAACAGCGCGGGCTCGGCCTCCTCGGCGGCAGGCGCCGTGCGCACGAAGATCCGCCGCCCGTCGGCCAGCGGCACCCGCTCGCCTGGCCACGGGGCCAGCGGCGGCTCGTCCGCGCCGGGCAGAGCAGGGAGGGGGCCGTCCCACAGGCGGACGGGACCACCTGCGGTGGTGGCGACCCCGTCGTCACTCCCGAGGACGTCACCGCCGAGGACGGCCCTCCCGCCGACGAGCACGGGCCTCGTGAGTGCGGGGCGCACCAGTTCGGACAGTGTCACCCGACCTCCCTTCTGTGTTGCGAGCCGGGGACACTACCCATCGGCGCTGCCACGAGCACAGCGCGAGGGAGTGACGTTGCTGACCGCCAGGTCAGGTGCGCACCGGGGACGGCGCCGTCGAGGAGCGGTCAAGCGGACTTGCGCGCCGTACGACGACGTGCGGGCTTGACCTCGGCGGGCTCGGCGTCGCCGGTGCTGCCCGCTCCCGCGGCGGCGGGTGCCTTCTTGCGCGGGGCCCGCTTGGGCTTGGCCTTGGGCTCGGCGCCGTCCGCCGGGGTCCCCTCGGTTGCGGCACCGTCA
>JALYNB010000481.1 GCA_030773395.1 Actinomycetota bacterium | reverse complement strand
GGCCTGCCCGGCATGTGCTCACTGCACGCGAACTCGGCGCGCGAGGCCGTGAGCAAGCTCTGCACTCTGCCCCTGCTCGCCGGCGAGAACGTCGGGCACGGCTTCGTGGTGCCCACCGTTGCCGCGTCCGTGGACCTCGTCGTGCACGTGGCGAAGGACGGCCAGGGGCAGCGGCGAGTCCGTGAGGTCCTCGCGCTGCCGGGCCGCGTGGAGGGCGACGTCGTCGAGACCGCCGACATCTTCACCACCCGCCGCGGGCGCTTGGTCCGCGCGGATGGCTTCCCCCCGCATCCGGAGCGGTTCGAGGCGGCCGGCCTCGACCTGGCGCGCCTCCTCGCCCGGGACGACGACGTCCCCGTGGCGGTCTGATGGCCGCGGTCGTCGGGCTCTCCTTCGGGCTGGGTCTCCTGCTCGTCTGGCGTTCCGGCCCACGTCGGGGCAGCCGACGCGTCCGGCCGACGGGTGCGGGCTGGTCCGCGCGCGCCGGGAGCTGCTCGCCCAGGCGGGCATCGCCTCCGTGACGCCGGCGCAGCTGGTGACGACGAGCGTGGTGCTCGCCACCGCCGGGGGGCTGCTCGCCTTCGCCGTGTCCCGAGCGTGGCCGATCGGGCTCGCGTTCGGGCTGTTCGCCGCCGCGGGGCCGCTGGCGCTCGTCCGCTGGCGACGACGCACACGGCGCACCGAGCTGCGGGAGGTCTGGCCGGACGCCGTCGACAATCTCGCGTCCGGCGTGCGCGCCGGCCTGTCCCTGCCGGAGGCGCTGGCCGCTCTGGGGCAGCGTGGCCCCGCCGAGCTGCAGCCCGCCTTCGCGGCCTTCGGCGAGGACTACCGCGCGACCGGGCGGTTCGGCGACAGCCTCGACCGCCTCAAGGACTCGCTGGCCGACCCCGTGGGCGACCGCGTGGTGGAGGCGCTGCGCCTGGCGCGGGAGGTGGGCGGCCATGATCTCGGGCGCCTGCTGCGGACGCTGTCGGGCTTTCTGCGGGAGGACGCCCGGACGCGGGCGGAGCTGGAGACCCGGCAGGGCTGGACGGTCAACGCCGCTCGGCTCGCGCTGGCCGCCCCGTGGCTCCTGCTCGCCCTGCTGTCGCTGCGGCCCAGCGCCGTCGAGGCCTACGACTCGCCCGCGGGCGCGCTCGTGCTGCTCGTGGGGGGAGCGGTGAGCCTCGTCGCCTACCGCCTGATGCTGAGGATCGCTCGGCTGCCCGCCGAGGAGAGGGTGCTGCGGTGACCGCGGCCCTGGTCAGTGCGCTCCTGGGGCTCGGCGTCTGGGTCGCCGTCGTGTCCAGTCCGCTGCTGCGCCGGCCGACCCTGGACGACCGGCTGGCCCCCTACCTGCGCGACACCCCGAGGTCGTCGCGCCTGCTCGACCAGTCGCGCGCCCTCACGCCGTTCCCCACTCTGGAACGGCTGGTCCGGCCCGCGCTCGGCGACGCGGGGCGCCTCCTCGACCGCACGCTCGGCGGCATGGCGAGCGCCCAGCGCCGTCTCGACCAGCTGGGTCGCGGCCAGACCCTGCAGGAGTTCCGTGCCGAGCAGGTGCTCTGGGGCGCGACCGGGCTCCTGACGGGCCTGCTCGTGTCTCTCCTCCTGCTCGCCCGGGGAGCCGAGCCGGTGGGACTCGTCGTGCTCGTGCTGCTGGCCGGCGTGGGCGGCGTGCTCGGCCGCGACCGCTGGCTGTCCCGGCAGGTGCGACGGCGCGAGGAGCGCATGATGGCCGAGTTCCCCACGGTGGCCGAGCTCCTCGCGATGGCCGTGACAGCGGGTGAGGGCGCCCTCGGTGCCCTGGAGCGGGTGGCGCGCACGAGCCGCGGCGAGTTGTCGGCCGAGCTCCGCCGGGCGCTCGCGGACGCCCGCGCCGGCACCCCGCTGGTCCAGGCCCTCGAGCGCGTCGGGGGCCGGACGTCACTGCCCCCGCTCGCCCGCTTCGTGGAGGGCGTCGCCGTGGCCGTGGAGCGCGGGACGCCCCTGGCCGACGTGCTGCGGGCGCAGGCGGTGGACGTGCGGGAGAGCGGCCGACGACAGCTGCTGGAGGCCGGGGGACGCAAGGAGATCGCGATGATGGTCCCGGTCGTCTTCCTCGTCATGCCGGTGACCGTGGTCTTCGCGCTCTTCCCGGGCTTCATCGGACTGTCGCTCACGGCGCGCTGACCGCGCGGCTCCTCCGCGCACTCCCGCGGCCCGGACGGCGCGGCCCGCTGATCCCCGAACGGACACCCGTCCGCGCGGTCCCCCTGCCCAGCCCACTGGAGGTCCCGTGTCCCCGTCCCCTCTCGACCTGGTCGTGCGTCTCGTCGTCGCCGGTCAGGCCGCCCTGCTCACCCGTCTCGGCGACGACCGCGAGCGCGGCGACGTGCCCGGCTGGGTGCTCGTCACGCTCATGACCGCCGGTCTCGTCACCGTGCTCTGGTCCCTGGCAGGCACCACGCTCCAGTCGCTGTTCACCGAGTCGGTCAGTGGCGTGACGGGCCCCGGTGCGGGCTGAGGCCGTCCACGCGGGACGCGACGACGCCGGCTCGGCCGTCGTCGAGTTCGTGCTGGTGTCCGTGCTGCTGACGGCGCTGTTCCTCGCGGTCGTCCAGCTGGCCCTGACCCTGCACGTCAGGTCGACGCTGCAGGCCTGCGCCGCCGAAGGCGCCCGGTACGGCGCCAACCTCGGGCTGGGCCCGGCGGAGGCCCGTGCCCGCACGGCGCAGCTGGTCGCCGACGCGCTGTCCCCCCGCTACCTCAGCGCCCCTCACGGCGAGGTCACCGCCGGCGTCGAGCCGCTCGACAGCAGCGGGGTGCCGGTCGTGGTTGTGCGGGTGCGCGCACGGCTGCCCGTGGTGGCCGCGCTCGTGCCGGTCCTGCCCGTCCAGGTCGAGGGACGAGCCCTGCAGGAGCTGCCATGAGCCGCCTGAGGTCCCGGCTGCACGCCGCCGGTAGCGAGGGCGGAACGGCGCTCGTCGAGTTCTTCTACCTGGCCGTCGTCCTCCTGGTGCCGCTCACGTACGTGGTCGTGAGCGCGGCTCGGGTGCAGAGCGCGGCGTACGGCGTGACGACGGCAGCTCGGGAGGCCGGTCGTGCGTACGCCACCGCCCCAGCGGCCACCGACCGGCACGCGCGCGCGCAGGTCGCCGCCCGGCTCGCGCTGGAGGACCAGGGGCTGTCCGAGGTGCCGGTGACAGTCACCCCGGCGGCGGGAGGGGCGGCGGCGAGCGTGCAGGTGCGGGTGCGTTACGCCGTGCCGCTCCCGGGCGTGCCGCGCCTGCTGTCCGACGGTCTCGTCACGATCCCGGTGGAGGCGTCGCACGTGCAGCGGCTTGACCCGTACGTCGTCCGGGGCGCCTCGTGACCCAGCCCCTGACCGCCCTGCTGGGAGGGGCGCGCGCCGCCCGACGCCGGGTCCGCGGGGACGCGCCCGAGGCAGGGCAGCTGCTCCTGCTCGTCCTCGCCTACCTGACGGTCGCCGCGGCGCTGATCGGGGTCGTCGTGGACGCGACCGCCGTGTTCCTCGCCCAGCGGTCGCTGTCGGCGACCGCGGACGGGGCCGCGCTCGCCGGGGCGCAGACGCTCGACGAGCGTCTCGTCTACTCCGGGGGCACGCCGCTCGACCGGCTCCCGCTGTCCCCGGGTCGGGTCGAGGCGGCCGCCGTCGCCTACCTGCGGGCCGACGGCGCTCCCCGCCGCTTCGACGACCTCGGGCTGTCCACGGGCACGGACGGGACACCGCCACGGTGTCGCTGCGCACACGGGTGGCGCTGCCGTTCTCGGGCGGCTTCCTCGGCGTCCGCGGTCCGGCGCCGCTCGCGGTCGTCGCCTCCGCGCGCTCGCCGCTGCGCTGAGCGGCGCGCGGGTTCGGACCTCGCTCCGGCACGCCGTACCCTTGACGACCGTGCCCACCGACCCCAGCGAGGCCCTGAGGGACCTCAACGCCACGCTGACCTCGGTCGAGAAGGTGCTCGACCTCGACAAGCTGCGCCGCGAGCTCGCCGACCTCGAGCAGCAGGTCGCGGCGCCCGACCTCTGGGACGACCAGGAGGCGGCGCAGAAGGTCACCAGCCGGCTCTCGCAGATCGGCAGCGACGTCAAGCGGGTCGAGTCGCTGCGGTCCCGCCTCGACGACCTCGAGGTGCTCTACGAGCTCGCGGCCGAGGAGAGCGACGCGTCGACCCGTGCGGAGGCCGACCGGGAGCTCGAGGCCCTGACCAAGGAGCTCGGGGAGCTCGAGGTGCGCACGTTGCTGTCCGGGGAGTACGACGAGCGCGAGGCCCTCGTGCAGATCAGCTCCGGCGCGGGCGGTGTGGACGCGGCCGACTGGGCCCAGATGCTGCTGCGGATGTACACGCGGTGGGCCGAGCGCCACGGTTACCCGGTCGAGGTCTACGACGTCTCCTACGCGGAGGAGGCGGGCATCAAGTCGACCACCTTCACCGTCAAGGCGCCGTACGCCTACGGCTCTCTGTCGGGGGAGCACGGGGTGCACCGGCTCGTGCGGATCAGCCCATTCGACAACCAGAGCCGCCGCCAGACCAGCTTCGCCGCGGTCGACGTGACGCCGGTCGTGGAGTCGAGCGACTCCATCGACATCCCCGAGAACGAGATCCGGGTCGACGTCTACCGCTCGTCCGGCCCGGGCGGGCAGAGCGTGAACACGACGGACTCCGCCGTGCGCCTGACGCACACCCCCACCGGCGTCGTCGTGAGCTGCCAGAACGAGAAGAGCCAGCTGCAGAACAAGGCCTCGGCCCTGCGGATCCTGCAGGCGCGGCTGCTCGAGCGGCGCCGGCAGGAGGAGCGCGCCGCGATGGACGCCATCCGGGGCGCGCGCAGCGACAACGCCTTCGGCAGCCAGATCCGCAACTACGTGCTCCACCCGTACCAAATGGTGAAGGACCTCCGCACCGAGGTGGAGACCGGCAACACGAACGCCGTGCTCGACGGCGAAATCGACGACTTCGTGGAGGCCGAGATCCGCTGGCGTCGTACGTCGGAGGACGCGCCGGCGTGACCGGCTCCCGCGATCAGCGTCGGGGGCCGGCGCCTGTCGGCGGCGTAGCCTCGGCTCCCGTGAGTGCGCCGTGATCCGCTTTGACAGCGTCACCAAGTCCTACCCGGGCACGCCCCAGTCGGCGCTCGCCGACGTCAGCGTGGACGTGAAGGCGGGGGAGTTCGTCTTCCTGGTCGGCGCCTCGGGCTCCGGCAAGTCGACGTTCCTCCGCCTCGTGCTGCGGGAGGAGCTCCCGACCTCCGGCCTGATCGAGGTCGACGGGCGCGACCTCGGTCAGCTCCCGAAGCGCAAGGTCCCGGCGCTGCGGCGGGGCATCGGCTGCGTGTTCCAGGACTTCCGGCTGCTCCCGAACAAGACCGTGGCCGAGAACGTCGCGTTCGCCCTGCAGGTCATCGGCAAGCCGCGCACGACGATCACCCGGACTGTACCCGAGGTGCTCGACCTGGTCGGCCTGTCGGGCAAGGAGGGCCGGCGCCCGCACGAGCTGTCGGGCGGGGAGCAGCAGCGCGTGGCGATCGCGCGGGCCTTCGTCAACCGTCCGCCGCTGCTGATCGCCGACGAGCCGACCGGCAACCTCGACCCCTCGACCAGCCTCGGCATCATGAACCTGCTCGACCGCATCAACCGCACCGGCACGACCGTGGTGATGGCGACGCACGACGCCGCGGTGGTCGACAGCATGCGCCGCCGGGTCGTCGAGCTCGACCACGGCCAGGTCGTGCGCGACCAGGCGACGGGCGTCTACGGGGGCGCGGGCTGACCGACCCGCCCCCCGCCCCCGCTCCTGCGCGCAGGAGGTCCCGCTCCCAGGAGGTCCCGTGAGACTGCAGTTCGTCCTCTCCGAGATCGGCATCGGGCTCCGCCGCAACCTCGGCACGAGCATCGCGATGATCGTCACCGTGGCCATCTCGCTGGCCTTCGCCGGCGCCGCCTGGCTGCTCTACCAGCAGGTCGACCTGATGAAGGGCTTCTGGTACGACCGCGTCGAGGTCTCGATCTTCCTCACGGAGAACGTGACGCAGCAGCAGCGCGACACGCTCCTGCGCGACCTGGACGCTCTGCCGCAGGTCGAGACCGTCTACTACGAGGACAAGCAGCAGGCGTTCGCCAACTTTCAAGAGCAGTTCGAGGACTCGCCCGAGCTCCTGCGCAACGTGACCCCCGACGTGCTGCCGGAGTCGTTCCGGGTCAAGCTCGTCGACCCCGAGCAGTTCGAGCTGGTCGGGAACGAGTTCGCCAAGCGGCCCGGCGTCGAGCAGGTGCAGGACACGCGCGAGCTGCTCAGCCAGTTCTTCACCTTCATGAACGCGTTGATCGTCGCCTCGGCCGTGGTGGCCGCGGTGCTCGTCGTCGCGGCGGTGATCCTCATCTACATCACCGTGCGGTTCTCCGCCTTCAGCCGTCGGCGGGAGACGGGGATCATGCGCCTGGTCGGCGCGTCGAACCTCTACATCCGCCTGCCCTTCCTCCTCGAGGGGGCGATCGCGGGGCTCGTCGGCGCCGCCCTGGCGGCGGGCGGGCTCACGGCCTTCCACGCGTTCTTCATCGAGCGGATCCTGCGCCCCGCGCTGTCGTTCACGCCGTACATCGGCTGGGCCGACGTGCTGCTCGTCGTGCCCGCGCTGCTGCTCCTCGGCGCCGGGCTCGCGGCGCTCGCGAGCCTGGTCAGCCTGCAGCGCCACCTCAAGGTCTAGTCACGGCCGAGGCTGAGCCCGACAACCGACGGCCACGGCGGGTAGTGCACGTAGGGCACGGCGGGGACGGGGTGCGGCAAGGGTCGACCCGGGACAGGTCCGGCCTGACCCCACTGTCGGACTCCCGGCGATCCTCCCGCTGCCTCCCAGGCAGCCGTGGTACTCCTGACCCCCGTCAGCGCGTCGGACGGAGCCGGAGACTGCCCATGGGAACCGCCGCCCGTCCCCGCTGCCGGGGCACCCGCCGGCGACGTCTCGCCCTGACGTCGCTCGTGGCCGGGCTCCTGACCCCGCCCGTGCTCCTGCCCGCCGTCCTGGCACCGCACGCCGTCGCCGCGGCGGGTCCGCAGGAGCGCAAGGACGAGGTCGACGCGGCTGCTGCGTCCGCGCGTGAGGACCTGGAGCAGTCCGAGCGCGCGGCGCGGCAGGTGAGCGAGGACCTCCGCGCGGTCGAGGCCGACCTCGCCGCGGCGCGGGCCGAGGTGGCGCAAGCGCAGGCGGCGCT
>JALYNB010000480.1 GCA_030773395.1 Actinomycetota bacterium | reverse complement strand
AGCGGGAGGCGCTCGGCGACCCGACCGCGCACGCGGAGGTCGTGGCCCTGCGCCGCGCGGCCGCCGCGCGGGGCGAGTGGCGGCTGGACGGCTGCACGCTCGTCGTCACGCTGGAGCCGTGCACCATGTGCGCCGGGGCGCTGGTGCTCGCGCGGGTCGCCCGCCTCGTGTACGGCGCGGTCGACCCCAAGGCCGGGGCCGTCGGGTCGCTGTGGGACGTGGTGCGCGACCGCCGGCTCAACAGCCGGCCCGAGGTGGTCGCCGGCGTCCTCGAGTCGGAGTGCGGGAGCGTGCTCCGGGAGTTCTTCTCGGCCCGACGACAGCCGCGCCGGGGCGCTGCGGGGGCGGCATCGGCCACCGGCTAGGCTACGTAGTGGTGGAGTGCCCGAGCGGCCGAAGGGACACGCCTCGAAAGCGTGCGTCGGTGCAAGCCGACCGTGGGTTCAAATCCCACCTCCACCGCCACCACTGAGGAGCGCCGTGCAGCACGCCCCGCCGCCGCGGGTGCCTGCTCCGTTCCTGGTGCTCGGGGCGATCGCGTCCGTGCAGTCCGGCAGCGCGGTCGCCCGCACGCTGTTCGACGAGCTGGGCGCCACCGGGGTGACGCTCCTGCGGCTGGGGATCGCCGCGCTGCTCCTCCTGGCCGTCCTGCGCCCGCACGTGCGCTCCTGGACGCCGGCGGCGCGGCGTGCCGCCCTGCTGCTGGGCGTCGCCATGGGCGGCATGAACCTGGTGTTCTACCTGTCCCTGCGCACCGTCCCGCTGGGCGTCGCGGTCACCGTCGAGTTCGTCGGGCCCCTGCTGCTCGCCCTCGCCCAGACGCGCCGGCTGCTGGACCTGCTCTGGGCGCTGCTCGCGGCCGGGGGCGTCGTGCTGCTGGGGGCGGACCCGACGGGCGCCCCCCTCGCGGGCCTCGGGCTCGCCCTGCTCGCCGGCCTGTTCTGGGCGGGCTACATCCTCGCCAGCGCGCACGTCGGCCGGGTGCTCCCGGGTGTCGACGGGCTCGCGGTGGCCCTGGCCGTGGGGGCGCTGCTCGTGCTCCCGGTCGGGGCGCCGGGGGCGGCGGCGGTGCTCGACGACCCGTGGCTGCTGCTGCCCGCGGCGGGTGTCGGCCTCCTGTCGTCCGTGCTGCCCTACGGCTTGGAGCTCACCGCGCTGCGGACGATGCCGACCCGCGTCTTCGGCATCCTCATGAGCCTGGAGCCTGCCGCGGCGGCGCTGGCCGGCCTCGTCGTGCTGGGTCAGACCCTCGGCACCCGGGAGGTCGTGGCGCTCGTGCTGGTCAGCCTCGCGAGCGCCGGTGTCACCCTCGGCCGGCGCGGTGAGCGCGAGGGCGCGCTCCCACCACAGCCCCTGGAGTAGCCGGCCTGGCAGGCTGACGGGGTGATCGTGGCCTTCAGCATCAGCCCCTCCGGCGGCGACGAGACCGGTGGCGTCTCGGCGGCGGTCGCCGAGGCCGTCCGGGTCGTCCGCGCGTCCGGCCTCCCGCACGAGACCAACGCGATGTTCACGAACGTCGAGGGGGAGTGGGATGAGGTGATGGACGTCGTCAAGCGCGCCGTGGAGGCGGTCGCCGCCCGAGCCCCGCGGGTCTCCCTCGTGCTCAAGGCCGACATCCGGCCCGGCCGCACCGGTCAGCTCACGGCGAAGGTCGCCCGCGTCGACGAGCTCTTGGCCGAGTAGACAACTGTTCCGTCCGCCCGGCGCGCCCTGCCCGCGCCGGTGGAAGGCCGCCACCCAGCACCTGCCCGCCGTCCGGAGAGGAACCCCATGAGCGACACCACGCCCACCCGCGCGGACAAGTTCACCTTCGGCTACTGGACGGTCGGCTGGACGGCCCGCGACCCGTTCGGCGACGCGACGCGGGCGGGGCTGGACCCGGTCGAGGCCGTGCACCGCCTTGCGGAGGTCGGGGCGTACGGCGTGACGTTCCACGACGACGACCTGATCCCGGCGGGCAGCGACGCCGCGGCGCGCGAGGGCCACCTCAAGCGGTTCCGCGCAGCGCTGGAGGAGACCGGCCTCGTCGTCCCGATGGCGACGACGAACACGTTCACGCACCCCGTGTTCAAGGAGGGGGCTTTCACCAACAACGACCGGTCGATCCGCCGCTACGCGATGCGCAAGATCATGCGCAACCTCGACCTGGCCGCGGAGCTGGGCGCGCAGACCTACGTGTTCTGGGGTGGCCGCGAGGGCAGCGAGGTCACGAGCGCCAAGGACGTCCGCGCGCGCTCGACCGTTACCGCGAGGGCCTCGACACGCTCGCGCAGTACGTGCTCGACCGCGGCTACGGCCTGCGCTTCGCGCTGGAGCCGAAGCCCAACGAGCCCCGTGGCGACATCTTCCTGCCGACGATCGGCCACGCGCTGGGCTTCATCTCGACCCTGCAGCACGCCGACATGGTCGGGCTGAACCCCGAGGTCGGCCACGAGCAGATGGCCAACCTCAACTTCACGCACGGCATTGCGCAGGCGCTGTGGCAGGGCAAGCTCTTCCACATCGACCTTAACGGCCAGAACGGGCCCAAGTTCGACCAGGACCTGGTGTTCGGCCACGGCGACCTGCTCGACGCGTTCGCCCTCGTCGACCTGCTGGAGAACGGCGGCCCGAACGGCGGCCCGACGTACGACGGCCCGCGGCACTTCGACTACAAGCCCCTGCGCACGGAGGACGTCGACGGCGTGTGGGAGTCGGCCCGGGCGAACATCCGCACGTACCTGCTGCTCAAGGAGCGGGCGAAGGCGTTCCGCGCCGACTCGCAGGTGCAGGACGCGCTCGCCGCCGCCCGCGTGCCGGAGCTCGCGCAGTCGACGCTGGGCGCCGGCGAGACGTACGACGACCTGCTCGCCGACCGCATCGCGTTCGAGGAGTTCGACGCGGACGCGGTCGGTGCCCGCGGCGCGGGGCAGGTGCGGCTCGCCCAGCTGGCCGTCGAGCACCTGATGGGGGCTCGCTGACGATGGCTCTGGTCGCGGGCGTCGACTCGTCGACGCAGTCGTGCAAGGTCGTCGTCCGCGACGCGGAGACGGGGCGCCAGGTCCGGGAGGGCCGGGCGCCCCACCCCGAGGGCACCGAGGTCGCCCCGGCGGCGTGGGAGTCCGCGCTGCAGTCGGCGCTGGAGCAGGCCGGCGGGCTGGACGGCATCGCCGCCGTCGCCGTCGGCGGGCAGCAGCACGGCATGGTCTGCCTCGACGACGCGGGCGAGGTCGTGCGGGACGCCCTGCTGTGGAACGACACCCGGTCCGCCGACGCGGCGACGGACCTCATCACCGAGCTCGGCGGCGGCGACCCCGGCGCTGGGCGCAGGGCCTGGGCGGAGGCGGTGGGGCTCGTCCCCGTCGCGTCGTTCACTGCGACGAAGCTGCGCTGGCTGGCGCAGTCGGAGCCCGCGAACGCCGACCGGGTCGCGGCGGTCTGCCTCCCGCACGACTGGCTGACCTGGCGGCTCGCCGGCGCACCCGGCCTCGACGCGCTCGTCACCGACCGCGGCGACGCCAGCGGCACCGGGTACTGGTCGCCGATAACTGAGGAGTATCGCTTTGACCTGCTCGAGCGGGCCTTCGGCCGGCGGATCGGCGTGCCGCGCGTGCTCGGCCCGGCGGAGGCCGGTCCGGGCGTGGCCGGCGGCAGCGCCGTGCTGGGTCCCGGCACCGGTGACAACGCCGCCGCGGCGCTCGGCGTGAGCGCCGAGCCCGGCGACGTCATCCTCTCGATCGGCACGTCGGGCGTGGTGTCGACGGTCTCGACCACCGCGGCGCAGGACCCGAGCGGCACGGTCGCCGGATTCGCCGACGCGACCGGCCACTACCTGCCGCTCGTCGTCACGCTCAATGCCGCCCGCGTCCTCGACGCGATCGCTCGGCTGCTGGGCGTCGACCACGCGGAGCTGTCCCGCCTCGCGCTGTCGGCGCCGGCGGGGTCCGGCGGCCTCGTGCTCGTCCCGTTCCTCGAGGGGGAGCGGACGCCCGACCGCCCCCACTCGACCGGCGCCCTGCACGGGCTCACGCTCACCACGTCCGACCCGGCGCACCTCGCCCGGGCAGCGGTCGAGGGGCTGCTCTGCGGGCTGGCGGACGGTCTCGAGGCCGTCGCTGCCCCCGGAGTGGAGGTCAGGCGCGTGCTGCTCGTTGGCGGCGGCGCCCGGTCGGAGGCGGTGCGGCGCATCGCTCCCGCGGTGCTCGGCGTCCCCGTCCTCGCGCCCCCACCGAGTGAGTACGTCGCCGACGGCGCCGCGCGCCAGGCCGCCTGGGTGCTCGCCGGCGGCGACACCCCGCCGGTCTGGCCGACCACGAAGACCGAGACCTACGAGGCCGACCCGACCCCCGCGGTCCGCGCCCGGTACGCCGAGGCTCGCAACCTGACGGTCGAGCGGATGCCCTCCTCGCCGTGACCGGGCTCCGGCTTCCCGGGTAGCGACCTTGGACCGCACAGCGGGGTGCGGCCGGAGCATCCGTGCCGGTGTCGGGGCGCTGGCCGCCGTGTCCGGGCTGCTGAGCGTCGAGCCGGTGGAGGCGGCGCGGTGGACGGGGGTCGCCCTGCTGGCGGTCACCACGGCCGTCGCCGTCGCCGTCGTGCGGCGGGCCACCGGTTCTCCTGCCCGGGCGGGTCTCGCGGGCGCGCTGCTCGTCGGCCCCAACCTCGTCCTCGTCTCCGCCATGGCCTGGTCGGAGCCGCCCCTGCTCGCCCTGACGGCCCTCAGGGTCGGGGCGCTGGTCGCGTGGATGCGGACCCAGAGCACGCGGTGGGTGCTCGCTCTGGTCGTATGCTGCGGCGTGGCCCCGCTTCAAGATGGCGCTCGCGGTGTCGCCGTGCTGTCGGTGCGTCGCGCCTGGTGGCCGGCGGTCCTCGTCGCGGCCGCGTCCGCCGTACCTCTGGGGCTGTGGCTCGCGCGGACCGCCGCGGTCAGCGGCCAGGCCGGCGGCAAGCGCCCGGGGGTGCACCCCTACGACGTCGCCGACCTCCTCGCGACCGTCCGGACCGCCGGCGGCTGGGTCCTCCCCGTCCCGGTGAGCGGCGGGGACAGCGCGGTCGTGGCCGTCGGCCTGGCGGTCACCGGCGTCGTCGTGGTCGCCCTGCTGCTGCGGGGGCCTCGCGGGCGGGGGCGCTGCCCGACCGGCGTTCAGCGACCTGACCGACGGTGCGCTCTACGTCCCCACCGGCGCCGACGCCGCTGAACGCACCGACTCTACGGTCCGCTCAGGAGCGTCGTCGGGACAGCGGCGTCACCGGACGGCGCGATCCCCCACGTGCCCGCCGTCGACTCGCCCGGCTCGAGGCGCTGCACGCCCTCCCTCGTGCGGAACGCGTCGGGCGGGCAGGTCATCGGCTCGACGGCCAGGCCCTGCCGACGCCGCGACGGCCGCACGGTGTCGGCGGTGAACAGCTGCAGCCACCGGTAGCCCTCGTCCATCCAGACCGCCGCGCCCCGTCGTCCGGCCCGGTCAGCCGCACCCAGGCCCGGCCGCCCTCGTCGCGCTCGAGGTCGGTGAAGGCGTGGTCGATGCGCAGGTCGCCCACGCGCCGGCGGGCGCGGAAGTCGTACTCGGCTGGGGGCGCGCCGCACGCATGCCTCCCCGGAGGCCTGGGGTAGCACTCGCCCGCACCCAACCGGAGACCACGAGGAGACCCAGTGTCCGAGCAGCCCCCCGTCGCGAACGTCCCCCAGCCGCTGACCGACGACAGCATCAAGGTGCGTCAGCTCACGCACTACCAGTTCTCCTGGGTCGCGCAGCAGCCCGGCCAGCCGGGTGTGCACACGCTCCAGCTCGTGCTCGACCAGGGCGCCTGGGAGGAAGTGCTGACGCTGTCGCCCGACGACGCCGACGCGCTGCAGGACCTGCTGCGCGACTCCAAGGTCGTCCACTTCGACGTGAGTCGCCGCGTGCTCATGTTCGGCACGACCCCCGTCGCCGGCTGACCGACCGACCGCCGACCGACCGGCGCTGACGCACGCCGTGCCGCCGCGGGCCGTCCCGCCCCTGCCCAGGGGTGACGGCCCGCGGTCGCGCGCGTGACCGTCATCGTCGGCACGTCCGGCTGGCAGTACGCCGACTGGCGTGGCCGCTTCTACCCCGCCGGGGTGCCGCAGCGGCGCTGGTTCGAGCACACGCTCGCCGCGTTCCGCACGGTGGAGCTGAACGTGACGTTCTACCGGCTGCCGAAGCGGGAGGTGTTCGATGGCTGGCGGGAGCGCAGCCCCGCCGACGCGGTACTCACGGTGAAGGCCAGCCGCTACCTCACCCACATCAAGCGCCTGCGCGACCCGGAGGAGCCGGTCGCGCGCCTGCTCGACCGCGCCGCCGGACTCGGGGCCAAGCTCGGGCCGTCCTCGTGCAGCTGCCGCCCGACTTGCGGGTCGCTCCCGACGCGCTGGCGCGGACGCTCGCGTGCTTCCCGCCGTTCGTGCGCGTGGCCGTGGAGCCGCGGCACGACTCCTGGTGGACGCCAGAGGTGCGCGACGTGCTGGCGACGTACGGCGCCGCGCTCTGCTGGGCCGACCGCCGCGACGCCGCGCTCACGCCGCCCTGGCGCACGGCGAACTGGGGCTACCTCCGGCTGCACGAGAGCAGCACCCCGCCATGGCCCCTCTACCGTCGCGAGGCGCTGGCCGCCTGGGCGCAGCGCCTGGCCGCGACCTGGCGGGATGGCGAGGACGTGTACGTCTACTGCAACAACGACCCCGGCTGCGCCGCGGTCGACAACGCCGTCACCCTCGCGGAGGAAGTGCGCCGGCTCGGCCGCACGGCGACGCGGGTGCCGGAGCGCCCACCCTTCGTCTGCCGTCCCCTGCCGGACTGAGGCCGGTCCCGGCAGGGCACGACGCGGTCCGTGACCCTCCTGGACCGGCTCGACGACTTCCAGCAGGAGCACCGGTGGGCCGGTTTCCCGCTCGCTGTCGTCTACAAGTACGTCGACGACCAGGGCACGTTCCTGGCGGCGCTGCTCACCCACTACGCGTTCGTGTCGCTGTTCCCGCTGCTGCTGCTGTTCGCGTCGGTGCTCGGGATCGTCCTGCGGGGCGACCCGGGGCTGCAGCAGCGGGTGCTCGACTCCGCGCTGGGCCAGTTTCCCGTGATCGGCGAGCAGCTGGTCGAGCCGGAGCGGCTGGGGGCGAGCGGGCTCGGTCTCGCGGTCGGTCTGGCGGGTGCGCTGTACGGCGGAGTGAAGGTGACGCAGGCTCTGCAGCACGTCATGAACACCGTCTGGGCGGTGCCGCGCCACCGCCGGCCCGACCCGCTGCGCTCCCGGCTGCGGAGCCTGCTGCTCCTCGTCACGGTGGGCGTGTCGCTGGTCGTCACGACCGTGCTGTCCGGGCTCGTCAGCAGCGCCGCGCACTTCGGGTCCAGCGCGGGCGCCGGCACTCGGGTCGCGGTCCTCGCCGTCTCGGTGGCGATGAACGCGGTGCTGTTCCTCGCGGGGTTCCGCCTCACCACGGCCCGGCGGCTCCGGCTCCGCCAGATCGCGCCCGGGGCCATCGCCGCGGCCGTGCTGTGGCAGCTGCTGCAGGCCGGCGGCACGCGGTACGTCGGCACGGTCGTCAAGCAGGCGGAGGCGGCGAACGGGGTGTTCGCGCTGGTGCTGGGCCTGCTCGCCTGGATCTACCTCGCCGCGGTGGGCGTCGTGCTCTGCGCCGAGGTGAACGTCGTCCGCGCTCGCAAGCTCTACCCGCGGGCGCTGCTGACCCCGTTCACGGACGTCGTCGACCTGACCTCCGCCGACAAGCGGGCGTACGCGCAGCAGGCCGTCGCGCAGCAGGCGAAGGGCTTCGAGTCCGTCGAGGTGCACTTCGCCGACGACGGGCAGCACGCGAGCGCTCGCCGGCGCGGCGACGGGTGAGGCCGGGTGTCAGGGGACTGTCGCGGGGAGCGCGCTCGGTGACCAGCAGGTGGTCGACGTCGCCGGGGCGGCCCACCTGTCGGTGCTCGACGAGGCGCAAACCGGCCTCGTC
>JALYNB010000479.1 GCA_030773395.1 Actinomycetota bacterium | reverse complement strand
GCCCGAGCCCACCGCGACCCCGGACGGCACGCCCGCCGCGGGGCCCGTCGAGACCCGCCGGGTCGGGGACGACCCCGCGTAGCGGAGGCCCCGGACCGGACGGGTGGCGGCGGCCGGTCCGGGGCAGGTCCGCCGCCAGTGACCCCCGAAGGAGGAGCCGTGGCCGTCCATCCGCGCGCCGGCACCGTCGCCGAGCCGACCCACCTGGTCGACGTCGCGCGCCTCGTCAGCGCCTACTACACGGAGCACCCCGACCCGGACGACCCCGGCCAGCGGGTCGCCTTCGGCACGTCGGGCCACCGGGGCTCCTCCCTCGACGCGGCCTTCAACGACGACCACATCGCCGCGACGAGCCAGGCGATCTGTGAGTACCGGTCGTCCCGGGGGATCGACGGCCCCCTGTTCCTCGGCAAGGACACGCACGCGCTCTCCGAGCCCGCGTGGGCGACCGCCCTCGAGGTGTTCGCGGCCAACGAGGTGCGGGTCCTCGTCGACGGGCGGGAGCGCTACACGCCCACCCCGGCGGTGAGCCACGCCATCCTCAGCCACAACGCGGGTCGGGGCGGGGCGCGCGGGTCCGGCGGCACGGCGGACGGCGTCGTCGTGACCCCCTCGCACAACCCGCCTCGCGACGGCGGGTTCAAGTACAACCCGCCCGACGGCGGACCCGCCGGCAGCGACATCACCGGGGCGGTCCAGGACCGCGCGAACGAGATCCTGCGCGACGGCCTCAAGGCCGTCCGCCGCGTCCCTCTCGCCCGCGCCCGCGGCGCAGACACGACCGGCACCCACGACTACCTCGCGTCGTACGTCGACGACCTGCCGGACGTACTCGACCTCGACGCGGTCCGCGACGCGGGCGTGCGGATCGGGGCCGACCCGCTGGGCGGCGCGAGCGTCGACTACTGGGGCGCGATCGCGGAGCGGCACCGCCTCGACCTGACGGTCGTGAACCCCCTGGTCGACCCCACCTGGCGGTTCATGACGCTCGACTGGGACGGCAAGATCCGGATGGACTGCTCGTCGCCGTACGCGATGGCGTCCCTCATCGAGAACAAGGACCGGTTCCAGGTCGCGACGGGCAACGACGCCGACGCCGACCGCCACGGGATCGTCACCCCCGACGCCGGCCTGCTGAACCCCAACCACTACCTCGCAGTGGCGATCGAGTACCTGTTCAGCCACCGGCCCGAGTGGGGCGAGGGCGCCGCGATCGGCAAGACGCTCGTGAGCTCGAGCATGATCGACCGGGTCGCGGAGGGCCTCGGCCGCCGGCTCGTCGAGGTGCCCGTCGGCTTCAAGTGGTTCGTGCCGGGCCTGCTCGACGGCTCCGTCGCGTTCGGCGGCGAGGAGAGCGCCGGCGCGTCGTTCCTGCGCCGCGACGGTCGTCCCTGGTCCACGGACAAGGACGGCATCCTGCTCTGCCTGCTCGCCTCGGAGATCCTCGCGACGACGGGCGCCTCCCCCGGGGAGCACTACGCGCGGCTGGCCGAGCGGTACGGCGCTCCGGCCTACGCGCGGGTCGACGCCCCCGCCTCCCGGGAGCAGAAGGCCGTGCTCGCGAAACTCAGCCCCGAGCAGGTGACCGCCACCGAGCTCGCCGGCGAGCCGATCACGGCCGCGCTCACCTCGGCCCCGGGCAACGGTGCCGCGATCGGCGGGCTCAAGGTGACGACGACGTCCGGGTGGTTCGCCGCGCGGCCGTCCGGCACCGAGGACGTCTACAAGATCTACGCAGAGAGCTTCCATGGGCCTGACCACCTGGCCCGGCTGCAGGCGGAGGCCCGCGATCTGATCTCGGGAGTCCTGGCCGCGGCCGGCTGAGCGCGGTGGACGCCCGCACGCTCGTCCTCGGCGACTGGACGCCGGTCGTCCGCGACGGCATCGATCTCCTCCGGCTCAGCCTGCTCGGCGGCGCCGTGGCTTTCGCCGCGGTCGGCGACCTCGGGGCCGCCAGTCTGCTGGCCTTCCTCGGGGGGATCACGCTGCTCGCCCGGCTCGTGAACCTGCCGCGGGTCTACGACCTCTCGCTCACTGCGGCCATGGCCTTGCAGGGCTTCGGTGAGGCCTTCGGCGTGTACGACGAGGTCGTCCGCTTCGACGACCTCGTGCACTTCACGCTGCCCATGCTCACCGCCCCTGTCATCTACATCGCCCTGGCTCGCGTCGAGGTCGTGCCCGACCCGCGGGAGGAGACGCACCTGCCGCACTACGTCGGCATCGCCGTCGTCACCGCGGCGCTCGGGATCGCCACCGGCGCCCTCTGGGAGATCTACGAATGGCGCTCGGATGCCTGGTTCGGCACCCAGCTCTCGGAGGGCAACGACGACACCAACGGCGACCTGGTCCGTGACTCGCTCGGCAGCCTCGTGGGCGCTGGGCTGCTGGTGGCGTGGGCGCGTTTCGGCTGGGGCTCTGTGCGCCGCATCCCCGGCGTGAACACCCACGAGGAGGTCAGCGCCTGACGCGCCCTCCGGGACGGAGGTTCATTCACCGGCGGGAGGCGGGATCCCCTGCGCCGCAGACCGTCCTGTCCGTGACCTGAGCACGGGTGCCCCGTCTCCCAGGAGCGACGCATGACGTGTTCACGCTGTTCGTCATCACCTACGCGACGGAGCGACTCGACGTCCCCCGCAGGACGGTGCTCAACGCGGTCCTCGTCGCGGCCGTCGTCCACTTCGCCACCATTCCCCCTGTGGGGCGCTGTCGGCCCGTTTCGGCCGCCGGCCGCTCTACCTCCTGGGTCGGTCGGCGTGGGCATCTGGACGTTCCTCTTCTTCCCGCTGGTCGACAACGGCAACTTCGTGGTGATCGCCTTCGCGATCAGCGCTGGCCTGCTCCTGCACGGGACGATGTACGGGCCGCGGGCGGCGTTCTTCTCCGAGCTGTTCAGCACCCGGGCGCGCTACACGAGTGCGTCCGTCGGCTACCAGCTCTCGTCGGTGTTCGCCGGGTCGCTGGCGCCCGTGATCTCGGGCGCCCTGCTGGCCCGCTACGGCTCGCCACGCCGGTCGCGCTCTACGTGCTCGTCACCGCGGTGGTCACCTGCGCCGCGGTGGGCCTTTCGCGCGAGACCGCGCACAGCGAGCTCGACGAGACGCGCGGCGCGGGCCACGTCCTCCACCCCCCGGTCGACCAGCAGGCGGGCCAGTCGAGCCGCCGGCTGACGGACCGCTGACCCCGAAGTCGCGGACCCCGATGCCCGGTCCGGCGGATGACCCCCGCCGGATCGGGCATCACCGTGTCGTGGACGTGACCGACCAGCAGACGGCCGACCCTGCCGGAGCCGCCACCCCTCCCCCGGGCTTCGAAGCCGTCGACGTCCCCCTGCCCCAGGACCTGACCGCCCCCGCCGTCGCCCGCGGCGCGGTGCGCCGGCTCCTCGATCGCTGGAACCTGCACGGCGTGCTCGAGCCCGTGCTGCTGGCGGTGTCGGAGCTCGTCACGAACGCCCTCCGCCACGGGCGCCCCCCGGTGGCCCTGCGGCTCGAGCGCAGCGGTGGCGGCGTCACCGTCGACGTGCACGACGGCTCCATGGACTTGCCGGGCAGCGCGACCGAGGCTGCGGAGAGCGCGGAGTCCGGTCGCGGCCTCGGGATCGTCGAGGCGATGGCCAGCGACACCGGCGTGAAGAGCTGCCCGGACGACGGCAAGGTGATCTGGGCCCGGTTCGACCCCGACAGGGCCCCCGACGGCCGCTCCTGACCCTCCCGTGCCCGAGGAGGTTCCCGCCCCGCCCGCGCGGTTCGCCGACCGGCGCGACGCCGGGCAGCACCTCGCGAGTGCGCTGCGCCCGCTCGGGCTCGTCGCGCCGCTCGTGCTCGGGCTGCCCCGCGGTGGCGTGCCCGTGGCCGCCGAGGTCGCACGCTCGCTGGCAGGTGCCCTCGACGTGCTCGTCGCCCGCAAGATCGGCCTGCCGGGCCAGCCGGAGTACGGCGTGGGCGCGCTGGCCGAGGGCGGGGAGCCGCTCCTCGACGAGCGCGTCCTGGCCTTCCACGGCCTGACCGCGGAGCGCCTGGCGCCCGTCGTGGAGGCGGAGCGGGCCGAGCTCGCCCGCCGTGTGCGTGCCTACCGCGGCTCCCGCCCGCCCGCGCACGTGCCGGGCCGTGACGTCGTGCTAGTCGACGACGGGCTCGCCACCGGGGTGACGGCGCGGGCGGCGCTGCGCGCGGTCCGGGCCGGGCAGCCTCGACGCCTCGTGCTCGCCGTCCCCGTGGCGCCACCGTCGTCCGTGCGGCGGCTCGCGGACGAGGCCGACGACGTGGTGTGCGTCCTGCAGCCGGAGGACTTCGTCGCCGTCGGCCGCTGGTACGACGACTTCGCGCAGACCGCGGACGAGGAGGTGCTGGCGCTGCTCGCCGGCGGCGGTCAGACCGCCCAGGGGTAGGTGTCCTCCTCGCCCTCCGCCGAGGGCTCGGCGTGCAGCGGACGCAGCGCGTGCGTGTCGTCGAAGTAGAGGAACGCGTCGTAGCGCGCCCCGAGCACGGTCGGCACGTAGTTGCCCCAGCGCTCGGCGCGGGGGTCGTACACGACGCCGATCGCGCGGTGGGGCAGCTCCTCGGTCAGCCAGGCGGGGCGGGAGTCGTCCGCGGGAGGGAAGACGAACAGGGCGTCGCGGCCCACCTGCTCGTGCAGGAGGCGCTCCAGGCTGTGCTCGCGTGCCGGTGGCACGGGCATGCGCTTCAGCGGCGCCCCCCAGCGCTCGGCCGCCACCACCGTGCCGCGGTAGCCGCCGAAGCCGACGAGCACCACGTCGTCGGTGCCGTGACGCTCCCGGCCGAGCTGGCCGAGGTTCGTCATGCCGGCGTCGACCATGTCGGTGGCCCGCGCGTCCCCGATGTGGGTGTTGTGCTCCCAGACCACCGCCTTCGCGCCGGGACCGTGGAACTCCAGCAGGCGGTCAAGGGTGTCGGCCATGTGCACGTCGCGGACGTTCCACGACGCCCCTCCGCCGCGCACCATGGCCCGGTAGTAGCGCTCGGCGTCCCGCGCCACCGCGGCGTTCTGCTCCGCCGCGAACCGGGCCTCCGGATCGTCCCCGTCGACCGGGGCGCCGCGCTCGGAGCAGAGCCGGCCCAGGAGCTCCACCACCGTGCTCTCGCAGCTGGTGGGGACGAAGCGGGTGGCGAGCGCGTACTCCTGGGGGTCCTCCCCGTAGGGCTCGAAGCAGCGGAACGCCGCGGCCGCCTGCTCGACGTGCTCGGGCTCGTGCTCGCGCAGGTAGTCCAGGAGCTCCCGCAGGGAGTCCCAGAGGCTGTAGACGTCGAGGCCGTAGAAGCCGGCGCGGTCGCCGGACGGGCGGGCGTCGTTGTGGCGGCGGAGCCAGCGCGCGAAGTCGACGACCTCGTCGTTGGCCCACATCCACGTGGGCCAGCGGGAGAAGCCGTCGAGCACCTGGCGGGGGTCGTCGGGCGCACCGGGCCGGGACTTCACGCAGCGGTTGACCTCGTAGCAGTCGGGCCAGTCGCCCTCGACGGCGACGAAGGAAAAGCCCTTCTCCGTCAGCAGCCGCCGGGTGACCTCGGCCCGCCACCTGTAGTACTCGGACGTGCCGTGGGAGGCCTCCCCGAGCATGACGACGCGGGCGTCGCCGACGCGCTCGAGCAGGGGGTCGAGGTCGGCGCGGTCGCGGAGCGGGCCAGCCAGAGCAGTGACGTCATCCACGCGACCGGAGTCCCCCGTCCGGCGTCCGACACGCTGACGCCGGTGGTCCGGTCCTCACGAGGACCGCGGGGAACGCCGCCCACAGGCCGACGGCGAGCCGGGTCGCGGCCGGGAGCCCCCGCGTGTCGGTGCGCCGGGCGCAGCACGGCGGCCGCGGCCGCCACGGTGGCGCTGCGGCCGGGCTCCACGGGCAGCACCACGCCGGGCGGGCCTCGCTCATCACTCACTACGCCCGGAGCGGTCGCCGCGGTGGGCTCCGCGGAGCGGGACGTCCTACGCGGTCAGGCCCTTGCCGCCCCGGACGTCGAGGCGCGTCTGCCCCGTCATGCCCGCGATCACCGGACGGGCTCGGGTGATCAGTTCCGGGACGCCCTCGTCCCGCAGCGAGGCGTCGTGAGCGGCCTCGTCCGTCCAGACCTCCGCGACGGCCACCTCGTCGGGCTCGTCGGTGGTCGCCACCACGTAGAGCGGACTGGAGGCCGCCGTCCCCGCCCCACCCGGCAACGGCCGTGAGCAGCCGGTCGAGGCGGGGTACTGGTCCAGCTGTGGCGGACGAGCACGACGAGGCCGAGCGGCTGCGCGACGAGGTCCCGTCGACCGTCGCGCGTTCGGACGACAAGGCCGTCCGGACGTTCGCGAAGACGCTCGAGTCGGCGGCGGAGACGTACGGCGACGGCGAGCGCGCCCGGCGCACGGCGTTCGCGGCGCTGAAGCACACGCACGAGAAGGTCGGCGACCACTGGGAGCCGAAGGAGGAGCCGGGGCCGTCCGACGCCCAGGCCGCGCGCTCCGCGCCCGCCTCGCGCAACGGCGACCGGCCGACGGCGGGCGGGGTGGACGCGAACGCCACGAAGGCGCACCTCGTCGACGTCGCGCGCCGCCTCGGGGTCCGGGCGCCGACGAGGCTGCGCAAGGCGGAGCTCGTCGAGGAGATCGACAAGGCGAACCGGCGGGATACCGCCCGGGCGCGGCGGGAGGGTCGCTGACGCCGCTGCCCGCCCGGCTCGTGGGCCGATGTCAGGATGACCCGAGCCTGACGCGGACCGCGTCGTCCGTTGCGAAGTACGTCGTCCAGCGCGGCGGGTCGTCCGGGTCCTGCTGAGGCCCCATCCCCGCGACCTGACCGCCGCCCGTCTCGGCCCCCACGACCGGGCCGACGGTCGCCCGCCACCCTGCAAGGCTGTCGCGGTGGACACCTACACGCACGGCCACGCGGACGCCGTCCTGCAGTCGCACCGCTGGCGCACGGTGGACAACTCGGCTGCCTACCTCGCGCCGCACCTGCGTTCCGGACTCGGAGTGCTCGACGTGGGCTGCGGCCCGGGCACGATTACGGTCGACCTCGCCCGCCGGGTCGCGCCTGGCCGGGTGGTGGGGATCGACGTCAGCCCGGACCCGCTGGCCGAGGCCCAGGCGCTGGCCGCAGCCGGAGGCGTCGCCGTGGAGTTTACGGTGGGCGACGTCTACGACCTGCAGCCCGCGGACGACACGTACGACATCGTGCACGCCCATCAGGTGCTCCAGCACCTCACCGACCCCGTGGCCGCGCTGCGGGAGATGGCCCGGGTCTGCCGACCGGGTGGGCTCGTCGCCGTCCGGGACGTCGACTACGCGGCCACCACCTGGTGGCCCGCCGACGCCGGGCTGGACCGGTGGCTCGAGCTGTACGGGCGGGTGGCTCGGCGCAACCGCGCCGAGCCGGACGCCGGGCGGCGCCTGCTGGCCTGGGCCCACGCCGCCGGGCTGCGCGACGTCACGGCGAGCGCGAGCACCTACTGCTACGCGAGCCCGACGGAGCGGTCGTGGTGGGGCGAGTCGTGGGCGGGCCGGGCGACCGGCTCGGCCTTCGCGGAGCAGGCCGTCGCGTACGGACTCGCGGACCACGCTGAGCTGGAGGCGATCGCCGCGGCCTGGCGCCGGTGGGCGGGCTCGGACGACGGCTGGCTCGCGATGCTGCACGGGGAGCTGCTCATCCGGGTGGGCTCGTGACCGCGGCGGCCGTCGTCACCGTGTCCAGTCGACGGCGGCGAGCTGCGCGCGCAGCCGCGCACCTCGGGTCGGCGAGTGCTGGGCCACCCAGGCGACCCGCCCGGTCAGGTGGGCCCGGAAGTCCGCGTGCCCCTCGGTGTTCTGCGAGTCGGGCCCGTGGCGGAGGCAGTTGTGCAGCACCGCGCGGAGCAGGTCGACCTCGGTACGGGCGACCTGCGGCGTCTGGTTGACGACGAGCCCGCCGAGGGTCTGGCGGCCCGCACGGGGCAGCACGGCCGTCTTGCGGGCGTGCAGTCGGAATCCCTCGTCGCGCACGCCGGTCTCGACCGCGTCGAGGAAGCGGGAGGTGCCGCGCCCCCATCCGCGGTCCCCGGAGAAGGCGAGGTCGTCGGCGTAGCGCGTGTAGCGGCTGCCCCAGGCAGCGGCCAGCGCGGTGAGGCGGACGTCGAGCCGGCGGGCGGCGAGGTTCGCCAGCGCCGGGGAAGTGGGGCTGCCCTGGGGCAGGTGCGGCGAGGCCAGCGCGCGCCCGAGCCGCCAGTGCGCGTCGAGCAGCCCGGGGTCGGCCGGGCGCGGCACGGACTGCCAGGCCCGCAGCGGCAGGACCGTGGTGGTGAGGCCCGCCAGGCAGTGCGCGACCGGCTCGGGGTAGCCGGCAGCGCGCAGGATGCCGAACACCCGGCCGACGGTGACGGCGGCGAAGAAGCCCTCCAGGTCGAGCCGGACGACGACAGCACGGCCCGCGTGGGGCGCGGCGAACGTGCCCACGGACCGGCCCGGGACGAAGCCGTGCGCCGCCTCGTGCGCAGGGATGCGGCCGACGACCTCCGACAGCAGCCGGCGCTGGACCGCCTTCAGCCGCGCCTTCGGCGCCTCGAGGACGCGGACGGCACCGCTGCGGGCGCGCCTCGTCGTCACCACGTAGTGCCGCAGCGGCTCGGGCCCGGCCAGGCGGGCCCAGCGCCGCGCGTCGGTGAACCAGTCGAGCTCGGCGTCGGCCAGCGCGAGCAGGGCGGCCACGTCGGCGAGCTCGTGCAGCTCGGGGAGCCGCCAGGGGTTGCGCACCATGCGGGTCGTCGTGGCGATGTGCGTCAGCGGGCGCGCACGCCTCGCCTTGTCCGCAGCCGGGAGGGAGGCGAGGAGCGCCGCGAGCTCGCGGGGACGATCGGCGGGCGGCTCCGGGTGGACCTCGAGGACCTGCCGCGCGAGCGGGGGGAGCCAGCGGGCACGCCGGTGCAGGACCACGACGCCGCTGTCGACCAGCCCGTCCCGGCTCCACGTGCCGGCCAGGAACGCCGCGGCGAGGGCGCGCGCGAGGTCCTGCCTCACGTGTCGGCGTGCGGCGGCGCAGCTCGACCTGTCCCGTCGTGCGCGCGGTCTCCTGCATCGGAGTGCTGGCAGTCGCGCGCGGTGCCGTGCCCGGCCCAGCCGGTGGCCCCCGGGGTTGCCCCGGGGAGGTCGCCCGGCGCGGAGCGCCGCTCAACCGTCTCG
>JALYNB010000478.1 GCA_030773395.1 Actinomycetota bacterium | reverse complement strand
CGTGCGCGCCGGGCCCGTGCCGGTGGCCCTTCTTATACGTCGCCGTCGGGAACTGCGAGATGTGGCTGTTCATCGAGCCCTTGGCCATCGCGAAGCGGATGTGCCCGCCGCCCGCGCCGCGCTCCTTCGCCTCGATGAGGGGGAGGTTGACCGCGTCGGCCACGAAGTTGGTGTCGAGGAGCAGGCCTTTGTGCTCGTTCTTGGGGGCGAAGTAGTCGGGCTCGCCGTTGAACCGGCCCGGGAAGTCGTGCTGCGTGCCGAAGACGAAGTCGACGTCGTCGTAGAGGTTGAGCACGGGAGGGAGGTTCGTCGACGAGACGAACCGGGCCGGCTTCTGGCCCGAGCCGTTGAAGTGCTGGTGGGAGGCGTTCAGCGGGATGGCGAACAGCGAGCCCGCCTGCCACTCGAAGCTGACCTCGGCGCCGGCGTCGTTCCACACGCGCGTCGAGCCCTGCCCGTCGAGGACGAGGACCATCTCCTCGCACAGCTGGCGCTGCGGCGCGAGCTTGCCGCCGGCCGGGATCTCGCAGACGTAGCAGTCGTTCGACGTGCGGGTCGCCTCGTGATTGATGAACACCCCGCGCCCGCCGCGCCGCTCCCACGGCTTGAGCTCGACGGTGCGCAGGTCGGGCACGTAGTGGGCCGCGATGATGTCGAGGCCCTCGGCGGCCACCCAGCGGGTGTAGGGCGACTCCTTCTCGGTCGCGAACTTCGCGGCGAGGGTCTCGGAGACGAGGGCGTCCTGGCCCATCAGCAGCTCTCCCTCCCGGTCCCGGTCGCTCGACGACGCGCGCGGCCCTACCGGTGATCATCCGGGCAATTGGTCAGACCATAAGTCCTACGATGTGCAGCGTCAACGCGCGATCATCGACGTCACGAGCTGCGCGGCGCCCCACGGGCGAGCGCGTCCCCGTGCGGCCGCCGTCCGAGGAGCGCCGCGGCTCCTCGCTCCGGGGAGGGGTCGTGACCGACACTCCAGCCGTGGACCGGCTGCAGCTGCCCCGCTACACCGCCGCAGCCGACGGCGGGCACTCCGCACTGCTGGCGCCCGCCTACCGCTCGACGACCACCCGAGCCCCGTCGCAGCCGCTGGTCCTCCTGCCGCAGCGGCTCACCGAGGTGACCGGACCGCTGCTCGGCGAGGGCCGGGTGACGGAACGCGACGCCGACCTGACCGCGCAGGCCGAGGTCGAGCCGATCGGCCAGCGCATCGTGGTGCAGGGGCAGGTCCGCGACAGCGACGGCCGCCCGGTGCCCCGCACGCTGGTGGAGGTGTGGCAGGCCAACGCCGCCGGCCGCTACCGGCACGTCGCGGACACCTGGCCCGCCCCGCTGGACCCCGGCTTCACCGGAGTGGGCCGGACGCTGACCGACGCGCAGGGCCGCTACCGGTTCACCACGATCAAGCCGGGCGCGTACCCGTGGCGCAACCACGCCAACGCCTGGCGGCCGGCGCACATCCACTTCTCGCTGTTCGGCAGGGCGTTCACGCAGCGGTTGGTGACGCAGATGTACTTCCCGGACGATCCGCTGTTCGGGCAGGACCCGATCTTCAACGCGGTGCCGGCGCACAGCCGGTCCCGCATGGTCAGCCGCTTCTCCCTGGAGGCCACCCAGCCGGAGTGGGCGCTGGCGTTCGAGTTCGACGTCGTCCTGCGCGGTCGGGAAGCGAGGCCGTTCGAGGAGGAGCACGACGACGAGGACGAGCAGGCATGAGCGACCTGACCCCGTCGCAGACGGTGGGTCCGTTCCTCGCCATCGCGTTGCGCTGGCCGGACGGCCCGTACGCCGTGCCGGAGGGCACGCCGGGCGCCGTGTGGCTGCGCGGCCGGGTGCTCGACGGGGACGGCACCGCTGTCCCCGACGCGCTGGTCGAGACCTGGCAGGCCGATCTGGAGGGCCGGTTCGACCACCCCGACGACCCGCGGGGCAGGCGTCGGGCGGCCCTGCCGGGGTTCCGCGGGTTCGGCCGCTCCGAGACGCTCGGCGACGAGTATGCCGTGCTCACGGTGAAGCCGGGGCGGGTGCCCGACGGCGAGGGCGGGCTGCAGGCGCCGCACGTGGACGTGTCGGTGTTCGCCCGCGGCCTGCTCGACCGGCTGGTTACCCGGCTGTACTTCGCCGACGAGGAGCAGGCCAACGCCGAGGACCCGGTGCTGCGCTCGCTGCCGGCGGAGCGCCGCCGCACGCTGCTCGCCCAGCCGTCGGAGGACGGCTACCGGCTCGACCTCCGCCTGCAGGGCGATGGGGAGACGGTGTTCTTCCGTGTCTGAACCCGACCTGTTCGCCGGAGTGCTCGCCCGCGGCCCCGTCGCCGCGGCCGTCGCCGGTCCGGCCTGGCTGCGCGCGATGCTCGACGCCGAGGCCGCGATCGCGGCCGCCGGAGCCGAGGTCGGGCTGGTGCCGCCGGAGGCCGCCGAGCGCATCGTCACGGTCTGCTCCACCGTCGAGCTCGACGTCGCGGCGCTGAGCGCCGCGGCCGCGGCGGCGGGCAACCCGGTGGTGCCCCTGGTCCGCGAGCTGGAGCGCGCCGTCGGCCCGGGTGCGGGGCAGTACGTACACCGCGGCGCCACCAGTCAGGACGTGCTCGACACCGCCATGTCGCTCGTCGCCCGACG
>JALYNB010000477.1 GCA_030773395.1 Actinomycetota bacterium | reverse complement strand
GCGCCGCGCCGTCCGGTCCGGGTGCTCCCCGGGGCCGCGGCGCCGCAGGTCGACCGGCTGGTGGGCGTCACGTGGCGCCGGCGCTACGCGCGCTACCTCGTCGTGGCCGACTTCGCCGCGGCGAGCGCCGCGGCGCTGCTCGCCCTCCTCGCCCGCTTCGGCGCCGACACGAGCGCCACCTACGTGGCAGTCAGCGCTGCCTTCCCGCTGCTGTGGACGGGGGTGCTCGCCGCCGGGCGCGCCTACGACGCCCGGTTCCTCGGGGCGGGCTCGGAGGAGTTCCGCCGGGTCTTCGACTCGGCGGTGCGGACGCTGGCCGTCGTCGCCACGGTCGCCTACGCGGCGAACTACGAGCTCGCTCGCGGCTACGTCGTTCTGGCCCTCCCGATGGCGACCGTGCTCACGCTCGGCGCGCGGGCGGTCGCCCGCACGATGCTCCACAAGGTGCGCCAGCACGGCATGGCCTGCCACAGCGTCGTGGTGACGGGCACCGAGCGGTCGGTGGCCGAGCTGGTGCGGCAGGTGCACCGGGAGCCCCGCGCCGGCTTCCGCGTCGTGGGGGCGTGTGTGGACCGCGTCCGCGGCGACACCATTGAGGGCGTGCCGGTGCTGGGACCGGCCCGGACCGTCGGCGCCGCGCTGCGCCGTACCGGGGCCGACACCGTCGCCGTCGGCGCGTGGTCGTCGTTTAGCCAGTCCGACCTGCGCCGCCTGGCCTGGGAGCTCGAGGGCAGCGGCGTCGACATCGTCGTCGCCCCCTCCCTCACCGACATCGCCGGGCCGCGCCTGCACATCCGTCCCGTGGCCGGGCTCCCGCTGCTGCACGTCGAGCAGCCGGAGTTCACGGGCGTCCGCCGCGTCGTCAAGGCCGCAGCGGACCGCCTCGCCGCCCTGTCCGGCCTGCTCGTGCTGCTGCCGGCCCTCGTGGTCATCGCCGTGCTCGTCCGCGCCACCAGCCCGGGCCCGGCGTTGTTCCGGCAGACGCGGATCGGCGTGGGTGGCCGCCCGTTCACCATGTACAAGTTCCGCAGCATGCGGGTGACCGCCGAGCAGGAGCTCGCCGACCTCGCCGCGCAGAACGAGCGGGCCGAGGGCCTCCTGTTCAAGATGCGCCAGGACCCGCGGGTCACCCCGCTGGGGGGCTGGCTGCGCCGGTTCTCGCTGGACGAGCTGCCCCAGCTGATCAACGTGCTCAAGGGCGACATGAGCCTCGTCGGCCCCCGGCCGCCGCTCGCTTCCGAGGTCGAGAAGTACGCCGACGACGTGCGCCGCCGCCTGCTCGTGAAGCCCGGCCTGACCGGGCTCTGGCAGATCAGCGGCCGGTCCGACCTCAGCTGGGAGGAGTCCGTGCGGCTGGACCTCTACTACGTCGAGAACTGGACCCCGCTGCTCGACGTCGCGATCATCGCGAAGACCTTCCTCGCGGTCGTGAGCCGCCGCGGGGCCTACTGATCCCTCGTCACGGGCAGGGCGTCGGCATGTGCGGGCGGTACGTGAACAGCCGGACGGTCGACGAGCTCGCCGAGGTCTTCTCCGCCGTGTCCGACGAGGGCGCCGAGACCCTCGAGCCCGACTACAACGTCGCCCCCACCGACCCGGTGGCCGCCGTCCTGACGCGAAGGCCGCGGGCGGAGGACGGCACCCGTCGGGCGGAGCCGGTGCGCCGGCTCACGGTGCTGCGCTGGGGGCTGGTGCCGAGCTGGGCGAAGGACCGGCGGATCGGCACCCGCATGATCAACGCGCGGCTGGAGACCGTCGCGGAGAAGCCCGCGTTCCGGCGCGCCTTCGCGGCCCGCCGGTGCCTGCTCCCCGCGGACGGTTACTACGAGTGGACCTCGCTCGCCGAGGGGCCTGGCGGCGCCGGGGGCCCGGGTCGCGGTCGAGCGCGCAAGCAGCCGTGGCTGGTCCGGCCGGCCGACGGCTCGGTGCTAGCGCTCGCCGGGCTCTACGAGGTGTGGCGCGACCCCGCCGCCTTCGAGGCGCCGCTGGTCTGGACGTCGGCCGTGCTGACGACCCAGGCCATGGACGAGGCCGGGCGGGTGCACGACCGGATGCCGATGCTCGTCGAAGGCGAGGCGTGGGGGCGGTGGCTCGACCCCGACCTCGACGACGCCGACGTGCTGCGCGGGCTCCTGCAGCCGGCGATGCCCGGGCGGCTGGAGGTCGTGCCCGTGTCTTCCGCGGTGAACGACGTGCGCAGCTCCGGGCCGGAGCTCGTCCGGCCGGTGCCGTGGCCGGACGGTGGGCCCGACCCGGACGCCGGCGCGTACGGCCCGCCCGCGGCCGTCCGGTTCGACGACGCGCCCACGCTCTTCTGACCGGAGCCACTGCCTGCCGTCGGACTCGCCGAGGGCGCCGGGCCCTGGGCGGCGGGACGCACGTCACGTCGACGGGTGGGCACCCCGGCGGGGGGTAGCGCTGCACGGACCGCGACACGACACGCGCTCGCACGGCGAGCGCGACAGGAGGTGCCCCCGGTGGACCTGCAGGAGGCCCAGCGCCGACTCGACGAGCTCAAGGCCGAGCTCGACCGCTCTCTGGTGACGCTCGACCGGGAGGACGCCGGTCGCCACGGGGAGTTGAGCTACCTCGACAACCACCCGGCCGACGTCGCGGACGAGCTCTCCGACGGCGACCGGCAGGCCGCCGTGATGGAGGTCGCCGTGCGGCAGCGGGCGGAGGTGGAGGCGGCCCTGCAGCGCGTGGCCGACGGCACCTACGGGCGCTGCGTCGACTGCGGCCGCGAGCTGTCGGAGGAGCGGCTGGAGGCACGGCCGGAGGCCGCGCGCTGCGTCGAGGACCAGCAGCGGCACGAGGCCAGCGCCGAGGTCCTGTAGCGCGGAAGGCCCTGAGCGCGTGGGCGGACGGCCGGTGGGCCCCCACGCCGGTCCCGGG
>JALYNB010000476.1 GCA_030773395.1 Actinomycetota bacterium | reverse complement strand
CGGCGGCCCTGCTGGCCCGCCGGGAGCGGGCGCAGGCCCGGCGTGCGCACGAGCAGCGCGTGCGCGACCACGTCCTCCAGGTGCGGCAGGACGGCTCGCGCCCGTCCGCGGGCTGACCTGCGCGCCGGCAGGCTCCGCCCGGCTCCCGCAGGCCCGGGTGCCGAGGCCGGCCCCTGTGACAGGCTGCCCGCGTGGCTCGCGCGTCCCTGACCAAGACCCCGCGCGAGGTCGCGCGCATGTTCGACGGGGTCGCCGCCCGCTACGACGTCACGAACACGGTGCTGTCGCTGGGGCGCGACCGCGGGTGGCGCCGGGCCACGGCCGCCGCCGTCGGCGCGGGCCCCGGGGAGCTCGTGCTCGACCTGGCCGCCGGCACGGCCACGTCCTCGGCCGCGCTGGCGGCCTCCGGCGCACGCGTCGTCGCCGCCGACTTCAGCCTGGGCATGCTCCGCGCCGCGGCCCGCAGACCCCGGGTGGCCCTGACGGCGGGCGACGCGCTGCGGCTCCCGTTCGCCGACGCCAGCTTTCACGCGGTGACGATGTCGTTCGGCCTGCGCAACGTCGCCGACGTCGGGCAGGCCCTCGCCGAGCTGCTCCGGGTCACCCGGCCCGGCGGCCGGCTCGTCCTCTGCGAGTTCAGCCATCCCACCTGGCGGCCTTTCCGCACCGTGTACGACGGCTACCTCGTGCGTGCGCTCCCGCCGGTGGCCCGCGCTGTGTCGTCAAACCCGGACGCGTACGTCTACCTCGCCGAGTCGATCCTGGCGTGGCCGGACCAGCGCGAGCTCGCCCGGGCCCTGCAGCGCGCGGGCTGGACGAGCGTGGCCTGGCGTGACCTCACCGGCGGGGTCGTGGCCCTGCACCGGGGTGCGCGGCCGCAGCCGTCCGCGGGCGGCGGCGCTCCGGGGGACCGGGGCTCCGGGGAGACGTAGACTTCGCCGCGAACGTGCTCGTGAAGTTTTTCACAAGCGCGCGACCGGCGACCAGGAGCAGACGTGACCCCAGCCCAGGAGGGCCGCCCCCGCCGGGATCCGACCGCCGACGCCGACGTGATCGTCGTGGGCGCCGGCCCCGGCGGCAGTGCGGCGGCCTACCACCTTGCGGGCGCGGGGTACGACGTCCTGCTGCTCGAGAAGGCCGCGTTCCCCCGCGACAAGGTCTGCGGCGACGGCCTGACCCCGCGCGCGGTGAAGAGCCTGGTGGCGATGGGCGTGGACACGTCCCCGGAGGCCGGCTGGATCCGCAACCGCGGGCTGCGCATCCTCGGCGGCGGCGTGCGCCTCGAGCTGCGGTGGCCGGAGCTCGCGAGCTACCCCGACTACGGGCTCGTGCGACCGCGCCAGGACCTCGACCACCTGCTCGTGCAGCGGGCGCAGGCCGCCGGGGCGCGGCTCATCGAGCGCACGACCGTGACCGGACCCGTCCTCGACGAGGCCGGGCGGGTCGCGGGCGTGACGGCCACGGGGCCGGACCGCGAGCCCGTCACCCACCGGGCCCCCCTCGTCGTCGCCGCCGACGGCAACAGCGCGCGCCTTGCGCTCGGGCTGGGCCTGGCCCGGCGGGATGACCGCCCCATGGGCGTCGCCGTCCGCCGCTACTACACGAGCCCCCGCAGCTCCGACGACTTCCTCGAGAGCCACCTGGAGCTGTGGGACGGCGAGCCGGGCCGGAGCACGCTGCTCCCCGGCTACGGTTGGATCTTCGGCGTCGGCGACGGCACCAGCAACGTGGGCCTCGGCATGCTGAACACGACGTCGGCCTTCCAGCAGACCGACTACCGCAAGCTGCTCACCCGGTGGCTCGGCGGGCTTCCCGAGGAGTGGGGGTTCGTCGAGGGCAACGCGACGGGCCCCGTGCGCGGGGGAGCGCTGCCGATGGCCTTCAACCGCCAGCCGCACTACACCCGCGGGCTGCTGCTGGTCGGCGACGCCGGCGGCGCCGTGAACCCCTTCAACGGCGAGGGCATCGCCTACGCCATGGAGTCCGGGCAGGTCGCCGCGGAGGTCGCCGTGCAGGCGCTCGCGCGGGCCGAGGGGCCGGCGCGCGAGCGGACGCTGCAGGCCTACCCGGAGCGGCTCAAGGCGGAGTACGGCGGCTACTTCACCCTCGGGCGCGTCTTCGTCCAGCTGATCGGCAACCCCCACGTCATGCGGCTCGCCACGCAGCACGGCCTCTCGCGGCCCCTCCTCATGCGTTTCACGCTGAAGCTGCTCGCGAACCTCACCGACCCGCACGGCGGGGACGCGCTCGACCGGGTGATCAACAGTCTGACGCGGCTCGCCCCGGCGGCATGAGCGCCACGCGCGCCGCTCGGCGGGCCGCCGGCGCCGCCGGTACGGCCTGGACGAACCCGGCGAGATACCCCGCCGGACGCTCGTTAGGCTGTGTCCGAGCACACGGATGTGGCGCGCCCCGCAGGGCGCACGACGAGGGGGGCGAGCGGTGCTGAGGCAGTACCTGCCGATCCTGGTGCTGTTCCTGCTCGCCGCCGGCTTCGCGGTCTTCAGCGTCGCGGCCGGCGCCCTGGCAGGACCGCGCCGCTACAACAAGGCGAAGCTCGAGGCCTACGAGTGCGGCATCGAGCCGAGTGCCCAACAGATCACCGCGGGGCGGTTCCCGGTCAAGTACTACCTCGTCGGAATGCTCTTCATCGTCTTCGACATAGAGATCATCTTCCTCTACCCGTGGGCGGTCGCCTTCGACGAGCTCGCCGTGTTCGGGCTCGGCGCGATGCTGCTCTTCCTCGCCACCGTCTTCATCGCCTACGCCTACGAGTGGCGGCGCGGCGGGCTCGACTGGGACTGAGCGGCCCGATCGGCGGGTCCTGCCCCCGCCGCACCAGGAACAGGCCAGGCACCCCGAACAGGCCAGGCACCCCGAACAGGCCAGGACCGAACGACACGAGAACAGCGGAGCACAGGAGACCGGGCATGGGCATCGAGGAGAAGCTGCCGAGCGGCGTGCTGCTCACCAGCGTCGAGAAGGTCGTTGGCTGGTCGCGCAAGAGCTCGCTGTGGCCCGCCACGTTCGGGCTCGCCTGCTGCGCGATCGAGATGATGGCGACGGGCGCGGGTCGCTACGACCTCGCGCGGTTCGGCATGGAGGTGTTCCGGGCCTCCCCCCGGCAGGCCGACCTCATGATCGTCGCGGGTCGGGTCAGCAACAAGATGGCGCCGGTGCTCCGCCAGATCTACGACCAGATGGCGGAGCCCAAGTGGGTCATCGCCATGGGGGTCTGCGCCTCCAGCGGCGGCATGTTCAACAACTACGCGATCGTGCAGGGCGTCGACCACATCGTCCCCGTCGACATCTACCTCCCCGGCTGCCCGCCGCGGCCCGAGATGCTCATGGACGCGATCCTCAAGCTGCACGCCAAGATCGAGAAGGAGCCGCTCGGCGTCAACCGGCAGAAGGCGCTCGAGGAGACGCGGCGCCGCCGCGAGCTCCAGGAGAACGCCCCGCGCACCGGCTGGGCCGGCGAGCGCGACGCCGGGCGCGCCTCGCGGCCGCTGCCGATGGTCGGGCAGGTGGCCCGATGACCGCCAGCGCCGGGAGCCGCGGCATGTTCGGCACGGCCGGCAGCGGCGACACGTCGGGGTTCGGCGGCCTCGTTCGCCGGCAGCCGGCCGCGGCCTCCGCGCCTCGGCCCTACGGCGGCTGGTTCGACGAGGCGGCCGACGCCCTGCAGCGCGCGTACCCCGACTTCGACGACGCGGTCCTGCGCGTCGTCGTCGACCGCGGCGAGCTCACCCTGCACGTGCGGCCCGAGCGGATCGTGGAGGTCGCGCAGCGCCTGCGCGACACCCCCGAGCTGCGCTTCGAGTTCCTCGCGAGCCTCTCGGGCGTCGACTACCCGGAGGACCCGGAGCGGTTCCACGTCGTCTACCACCTGATGTCCTACACCTACCGGCGGCGGCTGCGGCTGGAGGTGGCCCTGCCCGCCGACCGGCCCCGCGTGCCGTCCGTGTACTCCGTCTACCCGACGTCGGACTGGCAGGAGCGCGAGACCTGGGACTTCTTCGGCATCGTCTTCGACGGCCACCCGGGCCTGACGCGGATGATGATGCCGGACGACTGGGTGGGTCACCCCCAGCGCAAGGACTACCCGCTCGGCGGGGTGCCGGTGGAGTACAAGGGCGCGCAGATCCCGCCGCCCGACCAGAGACGCAGTTACGCGTGATGCGAGGAGCCGCGCGATGAGCACGCGCATCGAGTCCGACCCGTACGCCGGGCCCGCCGCGGAGTCCCGGGAGACCCCCGAGGGTCGCGTCTACACCGTCACCGGTGGCGACTGGGAGGAGGTGCTGTCGTCCGGCGACTCCGACGAGCGCATCGTCATCAACATGGGTCCGCAGCACCCGTCGACGCACGGCGTGCTCCGGCTGGTCCTCGAGCTCGAGGGCGAGACGGTCACCGAGGCCCGCGTGGTCATCGGCTACCTGCACACGGGCATCGAGAAGACGGTCGAGTACCGCACGTGGGTCCAGGGCGTCACGTTCGTGACGCGCATGGACTACCTGTCGAACTTCTTCAACGAGACGGCGTACTGCCTCGGCGTGGAGAAGCTGCTCGGCATCACGGACGAGGTCCCGGAGCGGGCGACCACGATCCGCGTGCTGATCATGGAGCTGCAGCGGATCGCCAGCCATCTGGTCGCCTTCGCGACCGGCGGCATGGAGCTCGGCGCGCTGTCGGCGATGCTCTACGGCTGGCGCGAGCGCGAGATCATCCTGGACATCCTCGAGATGATCACCGGCCTGCGAATGAACCATGCGTACGTCCGCCCGGGCGGCGTCGCCCAGGACCTGCCGCCCGGCGCCGAAGAGCGGATCCGCGAGTTCCTGAAGATCATGCCTGGACGGATCGCCGAGTACGAGGGCCTCATCGCCGCGAACCCGATCTGGCTGCGCCGCACCAAGGGCGTCGGCTACCTCGACCTGACCGGCTGCATGGCACTCGGCATCACCGGCCCGATCCTGCGGAGCGCCGGTCTCCCGTGGGACCTGCGCAAGGCCGAGCCGTACTGCGGCTATGAGACCTACGACTTCGACGTCCCGGTGCGCACCGGGGCCGACTGCTACGACCGGCTGGCCATCCGCTTCGACGAGATGCGGGAGTCGCTGCGGATCATCGAGCAGGCGCTGGGCCGGCTGCGTCCGGGCCCGGTGATGGTCGCCGACAAGAAGATCGCCTGGCCGTCGCAGCTGGCCCTCGGCGCCGACGGCCTCGGCAACTCGCTCGACCACGTCCGCACGATCATGGGCACCTCGATGGAGGCCTTGATCCACCACTTCAAGCTCGTGACGGAGGGGTTCCGCGTGCCCGCCGGGCAGGTGTACTCGCCGGTCGAGTCGCCCCGCGGCGAGCTCGGCTACCACATGGTCAGCGACGGGGGCACGCGCCCGCACCGCGTCCATGTGCGCGACCCATCGTTCATCAACCTGCAGGCGGTCGCCGCGATGTGCGAGGGCGGCTACGTCGCCGACGTCATCGCCGCGGTGGCCTCGATCGACCCCGTCATGGGCGGTGTCGACCGGTGAGGAGCCACTGCACCGGAACCGGGTCGGCACCCGGTGGAAGGAGTGCGGACCGGTGACGCTCACCGACGACACCCGGCTGAAGGCCCGCGAGATCATCGCCCGCTACCCCCGGCCCCGGTCGGCTCTGCTCCCGATGCTCCACCTCGTCCAGGCGGCCGAGGGCTACGTCAGCGCCGACGGCGTCGCGCTCTGCGCGGAGGAGCTCGGCCTGACGAAGGCCGAGGTGGGCGCGGTCGCGACCTTCTACACGATGTACAAGCGGCGCCCCTGCGGCGACCATCTCGTCTCCGTCTGCACGAACTTGTCCTGCCAGGTGCTCGGCGGCGAGGAGGTCTACGCGCGGCTGGCGGAGCACCTCGGGGTCGGCCACGACGGGACGACGCCCGACGGCACGATCACCCTGGAGCACGCGGAGTGCCTCGCCGCCTGCGACTACGCGCCCGTCCTGACGGTGAACTACGAGTTCTTCGACGGGGTCACGCCCGACAGCGCGCTCGCGTTGGTGGAGGCCCTGCAGCGGGGCGAGCGCCCCACGCCGACCCGCGGTGACCAGCTGGGCACCTTCCGCGAGGTGTCGATGGAGCTCGCCGGCTTCGTCGAGACGCCCGCCGACGCGGCGGCCGTGGGCGGCGGCGCGCCGGCGCACCCCGAGACGCCGGTGCCGGTCGACTCCCGGGGGACGGTGCCGCTCGAGGGCACGGACGTCGCGCCGGCCGGCGGCGGGTTCGGTGTGCCCGGCGGCGTGACCGAGCGCGTCCTGTCGGACGCCGCCGCCGCGGCGACGTACGCGGACGGCACGAGCAGCGACACCCCCGGCGGTACGACGGACGCCGGGGCGACGGTCCTGGCGACCGCGCCGAGCCCCCGGCGCGGCGACAGTGACACCGAGCCCCCGGCCGACTCGGCCGGCTCGACCCAGCAGGGAGCCTGACATGCCCGTGACCCAGACGAAGGTCCTCACCAGCCGGTGGGACCTGCCTCGGTCGTGGACGCTCGCGACGTACGAGAGCACCGGCGGCTACCGCGCGCTGCGCACCGCCCTCGCCATGGCGCCCGACGACGTCATCGCCACGGTCAAGGAGTCGGGCCTGCGCGGCCGCGGAGGCGCCGGCTTCCCGACCGGCATGAAGTGGGGCTTCCTGCCCCAGGGCGACGGCAAGCCGCACTACCTCGTCGTGAACGCCGACGAGGGCGAGCCGGGGACGTGCAAGGACGCCCCGCTGATGATGGCCGACCCGCACTCGCTGATCGAGGGCATGGTCATCGCCTGCCACGCGATCCGCGCGAGCCACGGCTTCATCTACCTGCGCGGCGAGCTGGTGCAGGCGGGCCGCCGGCTCGACGCGGCCATCAAGGAGGCCTACGCCGCGGGCCACCTCGGCAGGGACATCCACGGGTCGGGGATCGACTGCGACATCGTGCTCCACCGCGGCGCGGGCGCCTACATCTGCGGCGAGGAGACCGCGCTGCTCGACTCGCTCGAGGGCTACCGCGGGCAGCCGCGCCTGCGGCCGCCGTTCCCGGCGGTGAGCGGGCTCTACCAGTCGCCGACCGTCGTGAACAACGTCGAGTCGATCGCGACGGTGCCGTACATCATCGACCGGGGCGTCGAGTGGTTCCGCTCGATGGGCACGGAGAAGTCACCCGGGCCGAAGATCTTCTCGGTCTCGGGCCACGTGAACCGGCCGGGCCAGTTCGAGGTGCCGCTCGGCACGACGTTCCGCGAGCTGCTCGAGCTCGCGGGCGGCGTCCGGGACGGCCACACGCTCAAGGCGTGGACCCCGGGCGGGTCGTCGACGCCCATGCTGACGGCGGACCACCTGGACACGGCGATGGACTTCGAGGGCGTCCAGGCGGCGGGCTCCCTGCTCGGCACGGCCGCGGTGATGGTGCTCGACGAGACCGTCGACATCGTCAAGACCGCGCTGCGGCTGACGCAGTTCTACGCGCACGAGTCCTGCGGCAAGTGCACGCCGTGCCGCGAGGGCACCTACTGGATGGTTCAGGTGCTGCAGCGCATGGTCGCCGGGCAGGGCACGCAGGAGGACATCGACACCCTGCTCGACACCTGCGACAACATCTTCGGTCGGTCGTTCTGCGCGCTGGGCGACGGCGCGACGAGCCCGATCGTCTCCTCGATCAAGCACTTCCGCGCGGACTACGACCGTGTGATCGCCAGAAACTCCTCGCGGCTGCGCTCGGACGGAAGGCCCGAGCCCGCCCTGGCCTGGACCGGGTCTACCCCGGCCTCCCTCGCTGTCGGAGCGTCCCGATGACCCTCGCCCCCGACCGCTCGGCCGCCGGCGCGCCCGCGCCCGCCGTCGACACGGTCACCATCACCCTCGACGGTTTCGAGGTCACCGTGCCGAAGGGCACGCTGCTGATCCGCGCGGCGGAGCAGCTGGGCATCCAGGTGCCCCGGTTCTGCGACCACCCCCTGCTCGACCCGGTCGGCGCCTGCCGGCAGTGCATCGTCGAGGTGGAGGGCCAGCGCAAGCCCCTGACGGCCTGCACCACGACGGCCAGCGACGGCATGGTCGTGAAGACGCAGCTCACCAGCGGGGTGGCCGAGAAGGCGCAGGCCGGCACGCTGGAGATGCTGCTCATCAACCACCCGCTCGACTGCCCGGTCTGCGACAAGGGCGGCGAGTGCCCGCTGCAGAACCAGGCCATGAGCAACGGCCCGGCGACCTCGCGCTTCCGGGACGTCAAGCGCACCTACCCCAAGCCGATCGCGGTCTCGACACAGGTGCTGCTCGATCGCGAGCGGTGCGTGCTGTGCGCCCGCTGCACCCGGTTCAGTCAGCAGATCGCGGGCGACCCGTTCATCGACCTGTTCGAGCGCGGGGCGCTGCAGCAGGTCGCGGCGTACGCCGACGAGCCCTTTGAGTCCTACTTCTCCGGCAACACCGTGCAGATCTGCCCGGTGGGGGCGCTCACCGGGGCGGCGTACCGCTTCCGCGCCCGGCCGTTCGACCTCGTCTCCACGCCCACGGCGTGCGAGCACTGCGCGTCCGGCTGCGCGCTGCGCACCGACACGCGCCGCGGCAAGGTCCTCCGCCGGCTCGCTGGGGAGGACCCCGAGGTCAACGAGGAGTGGAACTGCGACAAGGGCCGGTGGGCGTTCACCTACGCCAGCCTGGGTGACCGGTTGACCACCCCCCTCGTGCGCGACGCGACGGGCGGCCTGCGCCCGGCGAGCTGGCCGGAGGCGCTCGACCGGGCGGCC
>JALYNB010000475.1 GCA_030773395.1 Actinomycetota bacterium | reverse complement strand
GGCTCGACCGGCACGGCCCGCGCCCGGCGGGCGGCGACCAGCTCGGTCAGCCGGGCCGGCGGGAGCGCGGCGAGCCACTCGCCGGCCCGCTTGAGGACCGCGGCCGCGTCCGCCTCGGTGTCGACCTCGACGTCCGCGCCGCTCAGCGGGAGCGCGTGGCGGAACTCGAGCTCGTCGCTGGCCAGCTTGATCGCTTCGCCCAGCACGTCGTACCAGGTCGTCTGCAGCACGCCCACCGTCAGGTGGATCGAGCGGTCGTCGGCGGTGCGCGCCGCGTGCCGCCAGCCCCGGGGCAGGTAGAGGGCGTCGCCGGGCCGCAGGTCGACGTCCAGCACCGGCTCGCCGCTGGAGAGCACCTCGGGCGGGAAGCCGGACGACGGCTGGGAGGCCAGCGGCAGCTCGATGACCGGCTCGAAGACCTGCCAGTGCTTGACGCCGTCGAGCTGCAGCACGAACACGTCGTGCGTGTCGTGGTGGGCCTTGAAGCCCTGCGCACCAGGCGGGGTCACGTAGACGTTGACCTGCGTCGGGTGGCCGAGCTCGGCGGCGAGCTCGCGGCAGAAGTCCGCGACCGGGGGGTGGATCCGGTGCAGGGCGTTGAGCACGACGCTGTGCCCCGCCGCGAACCGCTCGGCCACGCGGGCGGAGTCCGAGAGGTCGGTGAGGCGGCGGTTGCCGGCCACGGCTGCCCGCGTGTAGGTGCGTTCCGGGGGCGACTCGCCGCCCTTCACCAGCCGGAAGTACGGCGTGCGCAGGCCGCGCGGGCCGAGCAGCTCGTCGACGTCGCCGACCGTGAGCAGGTCGGTGAAGTCGCGGGGTAGCTCAGCAGCGCGGACCAGCCGAGGGCGGGCGTTCCAGTGCTCGCGCGCAAACGTCGCGACGTCGAGGCCGGTGGCGCGCGCGACGGGGGAGGCGGGGTCAGGGCGCTCCGGCCCGCTCGGCGAGGTCATGTCAGCCGCGCGAGTCCGTGCCGGCCGGGTCGGAGCCGGCGGGGTCGGCCTGCGAGGAGTCGCTGTCGCCCTGGTCGGCGTCGCCGCCGCCGGAGTCGCTGCCCGCCGGGTCGGAGCCCCGCTGGTCGACCTGCTGCGTGCTGCTGTCGCCGGCGTCGGCGTCGCCGCCACCGCTGGAGTTCGTGTCCACGCCCGCCGGGTCGGAGCCCGTCGGGTCGACCTGCGTGGCGTCGCTGTCGCCCTGGTCGGCGTCGCCGCCGGGGCCGTCCGCGCCGGTGCTCGTCGTGGTGATGTCGTCGTCGTCGAGGGCCATGTGGCCTCCAGGGTCTCCAGCGGCCAGCGGGTCCGGCCAGCGCCGCCGACGCTACCCAAGATCAGCCCTGTCCACCCGAGGAGACGGGTCGGACGTGCGGCAGTGAGCGCGGCCGGCCGACCTCCCGGCGGGCGGGCGGGACGGCGCCGACCGCGCAGCGGGGGAGCGGTCGGTGACGGGGGCCTCCGGGCGGCATTGACCCGAGCGGGTGATCGAGGCGGTCGGCGGCGGCTCTCAGCGCGATTTCTGCCTACGTTTATCACGGCAAGCCGACGCACCTGTCTGGCGGGCGCTCGGGGTCGGAAAACGCACGGTGACGGTGGAGCCAAATGCGGATAGCGATGCTCGGTTCTCGGGGTGTTCCCGCGACGTACGGCGGGGTCGAGCGGCACGTGGAGGAGATCGGGGCGCGGCTCGTGGAGCGGGGTCACGAGGTCACGGTGTACAGCCGTGACCACTACCTGGAGGACGACGCCCCGTCCTACCGGGGGATGCGCCGCCTGCGGCCGGGCGGTCTCGCGAGCAAGCACCTCGACGCGATCTCCCACACGGCGGTCGCCGCCGTCGACGCGCTGCGCCGGCCCTACGACGTCGTCCACTACCACGCTCTCGGACCCGGGCTGCTCACCCCCGTCCCGCGGCTGCTCTCGCGCAGTCGGGTCGTGCTGACCGTCCACGGCATGGACTTCGAGCGCGACAAGTGGGGACCTGCGGCCCGGACGGTCCTCAAGACCGCCGGCTGGGTCTGCGCGCACGTACCGGACCGCACGGTCGTCGTCGCACCGACGTTGCGGACGGAGTTCCAGCGGCGGTACGGCACCGATCCCGCCTACATCCCGAACGGCGTGGAGCCCGGGCCTCAGCTGCCCGCGCGGGCGATCCGCGACCGCTTCGGCCTGCGGGGCGGCGACTACGTGCTCTACGTCGGCCGACTCGTGCCCGAAAAGGGCGCCCACCTGCTGCTCGAGGCGTGGGACGCGCTGCGCCCGCCGGGGCTCAGGCTCGTCATCGCCGGCGGCACGAGCTTCACCGACGACTACGTGAGCCGGCTCCGGGCGAGCACCGCCGGCCGCGACGACGTCATCCTCCCCGGCTACGTGTTCGGCTCCGCGCTGTCCGAGCTGTACGCGAACGCGCGCGTGTTCGTGCAGCCGTCGTCGCTGGAGGGCATGCCCCTGACCCTGCTCGAGGCGGCGGCGCACGGCTCGCCGGTGGTGGCCAGCGACATCCCTGTGCACGTCGCGATGCTCGGTCACGACGCGGCGGGTCAGCGACTGTTCCCGTCCGGAAGCGCCCAGGGCCTGCGGCAGGCCCTGGGCCGGGCCCTCGCGGACCCCGTCGAGGAGGCATGCGCGGCGCTGCGGCTGCGCGACCGGGTGATCGAGGAGTACTCGTGGCGCCGGGTCGTGGACGAGACCGAGGCGCTCTACGAGGAGCTGCTGGAGGCCACGTCGCGACGGAGCCCCAACGGGCCCGCTGGTCGGCCCGGCGCCCGGCGGCGTGCAGCGGCGGCGCGATCCGGACATTTGCCCGGTTGGTGAGGTCGTGACCTTCGTGAAGTCCGGTCTGTCCTGGTCCGGGCGAGGTCACCTGATCGGACGATAGAGCTGGCTTCCAGAGCTTTCTACCGTTGCGGGACTCAACGCACGAACTATTCATTTGAAGGGTGACAAGTGTCGAATGCGCGTTTGTCCGGGGCGCCCGCGGCCGGTCTCCGGGGCGGGCGGTGGCGGGCAGCGCGTGCCGCCCTCGCCGGCTTCCTGGTGGCCTCGGGGCTGGGGGCGGCCGTGGCCGTGCCGCAGTCCTCGGCCTCGGCGTCGACAACGACGCGGACGCTGGTCGTGTCGCCGGAGGCGGACACGATGGTGAAGCAGTCGAGCCCGGCGGACTCCTTCGGGGCCAGCGACCGGCTGCTGGCGGACGGGCAGGAGCTGAGCACGGCGGGCAGCGCGGTGACGAGCTACCTGCGGTTCGACGTCACAGGGGTCGCCGCGGGCGAGACCGTGGTCGGGGCGCAGCTGAGCGTGCGGACCCTG
>JALYNB010000474.1 GCA_030773395.1 Actinomycetota bacterium | reverse complement strand
GTGGACGCCCTCCGTCGTACCGGTCGCGTCAGCTCTTCGGCGTGCGCCCGTAGCGCCGGTTGAACCGCTCCACGCGGCCGGCGGTGTCGAGGACACGCGACTTGCCGGTGTAGAAGGGGTGGCTCGCCGAGGAGACGTCGACCTGCACCAGCGGGTAGGTGTTGCCGTCCTCCCACTCGATCGTCCGGTCGGTCCTCACCGTGGAGCGGGTGAGGAAGGCGTAGCCCGCACCGAGGTCCTGGAACACGACGGGGCGGTAGTCGGGGTGGATGCCGGGCTTCACGTACAGGTCCTCTCGGGGGGCCGCGACGACGTCGGGGACTGACTGCCCAGTGTGACACGCGCTCGGAGGCCGGCGGTCGCGGGGAGAGCGGCCCGAGGAGTGGCACGTCTCTCGGCCGGGGTCGACCCGGCGGCGGGTGATCCCGTGTGCCCGGAGCCGACGGGGGAACGCGGGGACTGTGCCCTCCGGAGCCCTGAACCGTTCCCAGCGTCGTGACCCCGTCGCGCCCGGCCTGCAGGCCCTGGCGGGCTACGGCTGGCGGCTGCTCGTCCTGGTGGCGGCGGCCTATCTGATCGTCCGCGCCGTCGCAGCGCTGAGCGTCGTCGTCATCCCGGTGGTTCTGGCCGTCGTGGTCGCGGCGGTGCTGTCCGGGCCCGTGCGCCGACTGCGGCGGGCCAAGGTACCGGCGTCGCTCGCCGCGGCCATCGTGCTGCTGGGCGCGCTCGCCGTGCTCATCGGCGCCTTCGTCTACGCGGGCTCCTCCGCCGGCTCCCAGTTCGAGGAGCTGAGTGCCAGCGTCTCCGCCGGGCTTGACAACCTGCAGGCGGCCCTCGCCCGCCCGCCCCTGAACCTCGACACCGCTCGGGTTTCCGAGCTGCGCCAGCAGGCGGTCGACGCCGTCAACAACAACCGCTCCGGGCTCGCCTCCGGCGTGCTCAGCGCGGGCAGCCTGGCCGTGAACGTCGTCGCGGGGTTCCTGCTCTTCGCCGTCGTGCTGTTCTTCTTCCTCCGGGACGGCGCGCGGATCTGGACCTGGCTGGTCCTCAACCTCCCCCACGACCAGCAGGGCAGCGTGGACACGGCGGGCCGGGTGGCCGCCCGCACCCTGTCGGGCTACGTGTCCGGGACGGCGTTCGTCGCCCTCGTCGACGCGGTGCTCATCGGGCTGGCACTGCTCCTCGTCGGCGTGCCGCTCGTCGTGCCCCTCGCGCTGCTGACGTTCATCTCCGCGTTCATCCCGGTCGTCGGCGCGGTGCTCAGCGGGCTCGTGGCGGTGGTCGTGGCGCTCGTCAGCGGTGGGCCCACGGACGCGCTGATCATCGCCGGCGTCGTGCTCGCCGTGCAGCAGGTCGAGGGCAACGTCCTGCAGCCGATGGTCATGAGCAAGGCCCTGAGCCTGCACCCGCTCGTGGTGCTCATCGCCTTCTCCGCGGGCAGCGTGCTCGCCGGGCTCATCGGCGCGCTGTTCTCCGTCCCCTTCGTCGCGGTCATCAGCAACATCATCGCCGCCTTGCGCGGCTACCCGCCGTTCCCGCCGCCCGGCTTGGACGACGTCGAGGGGCTCGGGGTGTCCGAGGAGTCGTCCCACCTCGACGACTCGGAGGAGGGCGGGCTCGCGAAGCCGGAAACGCCCCAACCGCCGGGCCGGGTCGGGCTGCCCTCCGGTGCGCCGGCCAGGCCGGGATCCGAGCCGGGCTGACCGGCGGCGCCCGTCTGACCACCCCCGCTGGTCAGCGTCCCGTCCGCTGTCAAGCCGGCGGCGACGAGCCCGGCCCCGAGCCCGGGCGAGAGCGCGGTGGCCAGCCGCCGAGCCACGCCGGTCCGGTTGCGGCACCTGTGAGCTGCCGAAGGCGGCGACGTACAGGCCGGTCACCCGGCCCCGCCACAGTTGCACCGTGGCGACGGCGGCCGCGACCCGGCCGGCGAGCAAGGCCGCGTTGCCCGTGGCGAACGCGACGAGCTGCGCGCCAGGCCCGCTCCCGGCCTCGGCGGCGGACAGTCCGGAGTGCGCCAGCGGGCACTGCCGGGAGACCGGCGGCGAGCCGGGCAGCGGTCTGGGTCCGGCCTGTGTGTCGGCTGGCAACTCCGGGGCGCGGACGGGAGGCCGCTGCGGCGGCGTTTCGCGTACCGCCTCCCGCGGGCGCTGGCCATCCGTGGCACCCTCCGCGACAGCATTCACAGTCGTCAGAAGGAGTCCCGCGGTGAACCGCAGCGAGCTCGTGAGCGCCGTCGCCGAGGCGTCCGGCGTCTCGGCGAAGGACGTCGACGCCACGCTCAAGGCCTTCCAGCAGGTCGTCAGCGACGTCGTGGCCAAGGGTGAGGAGAAGATCCAGATCCAGGGCTTCCTCACGTTCGAGCAGACCGACCGCGCGGCCCGCGAGGGGCGCAACCCGGCCACCGGTGAGAAGATCCAGATCGCGGCGAGCAAGGCCGTGAAGGTGACGCCCGGCTCGGCGCTCAAGTCCGCGGCCTCGGGCAAGTAGGACGCGCCCCGCGGGGACCATGCTCCCGCGCTACGCCCCCGGGGCGGCGTGGTCGGTGGGGGCAGGACAACGAGGAGGAGCCGTGGCCCGAGCGGTCTGGCAGGGCACGACCGTCGCCGAGAGCGACGACACAGTCGTCGTCGAGGGGAACCACTACTTCCCGCTCGACGCGGTGCGCAGCGACCTGCTGCGCCCCTCGACCACGACGTCGGTCTGCCCGTGGAAGGGCACGGCGACGTACTGGTCGCTGGAGGTGGACGGCCGGGTGAACCCGGACGCCGTGTGGACCTACCGGGAGCCGAAGGAGGCCGCGGCGCAGATCCGCGACCGCGTCGCCTTCTGGAAGGGTGTCGAGGTCACCGGCTGACCACGCCGCCACCAGGCCCGGCGCTCGCCGCCGTAGGCCGGGGGAGGTCCCGGGCTCGTCGCCGATAGACTTGCCCGGTGTCCGCCGACCTCTCGACCGCGCACGCCCCTGACCGCGGGACGGCGGGTGCCGGGGCGGTCACCGTCGACCCGCCGGCTGACGGGTTCGACACGGTGCTGGTGGTCGACTTCGGGGCGCAGTACGCGCAGCTCATCGCCCGCCGGGTGCGGGAGTGTCACGTCTACTCCGAGGTCGTGCCCCACACGGTCGCGGCTGAGGAGATCGGCCGGCGGCGGCCGAAGGCCGTCATCCTCTCGGGCGGGCCGAGCTCGGTCTACGCGCCCGAGGCGCCGCAGGTGCCCGTGGGCCTGTTCGAGACCGGGGTGCCGACCCTGGGGATCTGCTACGGCCACCAGGCGATGGCGTTGGCCCTCGGCGGGCGCGTCGAGCCCACCGGCATCGCGGAGTACGGCGGCACGCCGCTCGCCGTGGCCGACGCCGGCGTCCTGTTCTCGGGCCTGCCCGCGCAGCAGCAGGTGTGGATGTCGCACGGCGACACCGTGACGGCGGCGCCGCCCGGGTTCCGGGTGACGGCGTCCACCCCGGTCACGCCGGTCGCGAGCATCGAGGACCCGGAGCGCGGGCTGTTCGGCGTCCAGTTCCACCCTGAGGTGCTGCACTCCGAGCGCGGGCTCGACGTGCTCCGGCGGTTCCTCTACGACGGTGCGGGCTGCCGGCCCACCTGGACCATGGTCAACATCGTGGACGAGGCCGTGGAGGCCGTCCGCGCGCAGGTCGGCAGCGGCCGGGTCGTGTGCGGCCTGTCGGGCGGCGTGGACTCCGCGGTCGCGGCGGCGCTCGTGCACCGAGCGGTGGGCGACCAGCTGACCTGCGTCTTCGTCGACCACGGCCTGCTCCGCAAGGGCGAGGCCGAGCAGGTCGAGCGTGACTTCGTCGCCTCCACCGGTGTGCAGCTGAAGGTCGTCGACGTCGCGGGGCAGTTCCTGGCCGCGCTCGCCCGGGTGACCGACCCGGAGGAGAAGCGCAAGACGATCGGGCGCGAGTTCATCCGGGCCTTCGAGGCGGCCGCGCGCGAGGTCGTCGCCGAGGCGGGCGAGCACGGGGAGACGGTCGAGTTCCTCGTCCAGGGCACCCTCTACCCGGACGTCGTCGAGTCCGGGGGCGGCACCGGCGCCTCGACGATCAAGTCGCACCACAACGTCGGCGGCCTCCCCGACGACCTGCAGTTCGCGCTGGTCGAGCCGCTGCGGGCCCTGTTCAAGGACGAGGTCCGGCGCGTGGGGGAGGAGCTCGGCCTGCCGCCGGAGATCGTGTGGCGGCAGCCGTTCCCCGGCCCTGGGCTCGGCATCCGGATCATCGGTGAGGTCACGCAGGAGAGGCTCGACCTCCTCCGGGAGGCCGACGCGATCGCCCGCGAGGAGCTGTCCCGGGCCGGGCTCGACCGCGAGATCTGGCAGTGCCCGGTGGTGCTTCTGGCCGACGTGCGGTCGGTCGGGGTGCAGGGGGACGGCCGCACGTACGGCCACCCCGTCGTGCTGCGGCCCGTCTCCAGCGAGGATGCGATGACGGCCGACTGGACGCGCCTGCCGTACGACGTGCTGGCACGCATCTCCACGCGGATCACGAACGAGGTGCGGGGCGTGAACCGGGTCGTCCTCGACGTGACGAGCAAGCCGCCCGGCACGATCGAGTGGGAGTAGCCGGGCGTTCCGCCCGCCTCCTCCCTCAGGCGTCGAGGCGATGTCGACCCCGTCCAACGGTGCTCCGCCGCCCGTCACCGCCGCACGTCGAGGCCGGCGAACCGACGCCCACCAGCCGGGTGAGCGACCGCACGCGATGCGCTGGCGCGGGGGGAGCCCGTCGATGGCGGCCCGTCCCAGCTCGGCGGGACGCCGAGCGCGGCGGCCAGACGGTCCCGCAGCCGCCGCGGGTCGAGGGGTTCGCGCAGGCCGGGGAGGTGGGCGACGTCGGCCAGCAGGTGCGCCGACAGCGCCTCGGGCTCCCGGGGCCTCGAGCGCAGCGCGCCCAGGTCCGCTGCCCGGGCGCGTCCACGTGCTCCAGCAGTAGCTGCCCCGCGACCCGTGCACGGCGTCGAGCACGTGCTCCAGGGCCCATCCCGCGCCCCGGTCGCGTCGGGGCGCAGCCGGGCGAGTGAGCAAACCCTCAGAGTTCGGACGGCCCGTCCGAACTCGTCCGCCCGATGTTCGGGTTACGTTCGCTTCTCAGCCCGACGTGTCGCTGCCCGACCCCACCTCGGAGGTGTGCGTGCTGCAGGCCGCCCCGCGCCGCCCCGCCGCCGCGCGCCTCCTGCTCCGCGTCCCCGTCGAGTACCGGGTGGCGCTGCTGTTCACCGCGGTGTGGCTCGGGGGCGTCGCGGCCGGTTTGCCGGTCAGTGTGCCCTCCCGCGACAACGTCCAGGGACTGGAGGTGCACTTCTTCTGGCCGCTGGCGATCGCCGCCGGACTGCAGCTCGCGCTCACGCTGGGCCTGGTGGCGGCCGGCCGGCGCCGCCCCGGCCGGGCGCCGTGGCGTGCGGCCACGACGATGGTGCAGCTGGTGCCGCTGGTAGCGCTCTGCGTCTTCCTCTACTTCAACTTCAAGGCGTGGACCCCCTTCGTCAATCCGGTGCTGCACGACCGGACGTACCAGCGGCTCGACGAGGTGATGGCGCCGGTGCTGGGGGCGCTCGTCGCCGTACGGGAGGCCGTCGCCGCCGCCGTTCCCCTGGCCGTCGACGACTGGTACGGGTGGTTGTTCTTCGCGATGTTCTTCGTGTCGCTCGGCGTGCACGGGCTCGTCGACAGCCCGCACCGGCAGCGGCAGCTCGTCCTCGGCCTCTGCCTGAACCTCTGCGTCGGCGGGCTCAGCTACTGGGTCGCGCCCGCCGTCGGGCCCTTCCTGTTTCGGGACGGGGTCAACGAGACGGTGTTGGAGTTCCAGCACGGCTGGTACGCCGCCTACTCCGAGGTCCGTGCCACCGGCGCCTTCCCCGAGGGGTACTTCTCCGTGCCGCTGGGAGCGATGCCGAGCCTGCACGTCGCCCACAGCCTGCTGTTCGTGCTCTTCGCGGCCCGGTCGGCCCGCTGGCTGCTCGCGGCCTACGTGCCGGTGTTCGCCTGGATCGTCGTCGAGGCCCCGGCCTCGGGGTGGCACTACCTGGTCGACCTCCCGGCCGGGGTGGCGGTGGCGCTGTTGAGCTGGGCGCTGGCCACCCGGCTGGTCCGCGAGCCAGCCCGCGTCGGCGACCGGGTGGCCCGGCCCACCGCCCCGGTGCTGGGCGCTGACCATCCCGCAGGCGCCGAACCGGCACGGCGGCTGCCCGCGCGACCGGAGCCGGCCCACGCGGCCCGCGAGCGGGGGGACCCCCTCGTGCCCGTCCCCGCCACCAGGGCCGGCGCGGACGCACCGCTGCAGGTATGAGGTCGGGCGGTGACGCTCGCGCCGCCCCGGCGTGCGTAGCGCCCCGTCCCGGGAGGTAAGCGTCCCGGTGTGGACTACTTCGACATCAGAGCAGTTTCCGAGGCGAACACCGACTTCCGCCGGGTCATCTGGACGGGCGAGCACACGCAGCTCGTCCTCATGACGATCCCGCCCTCCGGGGAGATCGGCGGCGAGGTGCACCCCGACAACGACCAGATCCTGCAGTTCGTCGCCGGCCGGGGCCGTGCCGACGTGGCCGGCGACAGCCGGGAGGTGGGGCCGGGCGACCTCGTCGTCGTGCCGTCCGGCACGGAGCACAACTTCGTCAACACCGGGAACGGGCCGCTGGTGCTCACCACGGTCTACGGGCCGCCCGACCACGCGCCCGGCACCGTGCACCGCACGAAGGAGGAGGCGGACGCCGACGAGCACGACGTCCCCCCGCAGGAGCAGTGACGGACGACGAGCGATCGGCGGCCGCGCCGCGGCCGCCGTCCCCGTGACCCCCGTGCCCGCCGTACCGTGACCGGCGCCCCCGGGAGCGTCGCTCCCCGGAGCACGGC
>JALYNB010000473.1 GCA_030773395.1 Actinomycetota bacterium | reverse complement strand
GGCCGGTGCACCGTCCCCGAGCACCACCACCGTCCGCGTGGGCAGGTCGTCCGCTGGCGGGGCCGGCCGGCCGGCCGGGATGCGCTCGGTCCACGGCCGGCCGTGCGGCCGCCCGTCGAGAGGCTCGACCCAGTCGTCGTCCCCGTCGGGCACGAGCGGCTCGCGCAGCGGCAGGTTCACCTGCACGGGACCGGGGGCGCCGCCGAGGTCCCCGGTAGCGGCGGAGAGGGCCTGGCAGACCACGGCCCGCCAGTACGCCTGCTGCCCCGCCCGCTGCTCCGGTGTCGCCAGGTCGGCGGTCCAGCGCACCGCCCCGCCGTACAGCCCCACCTGCTCTACCGTCTGGTTGGCGCCTGTCGCCCGCAGCTCGGGGGGCCGGTCGGCGGTGAGCAGCAGCAGCGGCACGTCCGCGTGCGCGGCCTCCAGCACAGCGGGGTGCAGGTTCGCCGTCGCCGTGCCGGACGTCGTGACGACGGCCACCGGTGCGACCGAGGCGCGGGCGAGGCCCAGGGCGAGGAAGGCTGCGGACCGCTCGTCGATGCGCACGTGCAGCCGGAGCCGGCCGGTGCGGTCGGCAGCGTGCAGGGCGAACGCGAGCGGAGCCGAACGCGACCCGGGAGCGAGCACGACCTCGCGCACGCCGCCGCGGACCAGCTCGTCGACGAGCACGCGGGCGAAGGCGGTCGAGGCGTTCACGACTCGCGGTCCAGCACGGTCGAGGCGTTCACGACTCGCGGTCCAGCACGGTCGAGGCGTTCACGACTCGCGGTCCAGCACGGTCGGGGCGTTCACGACTCGCGGTCCAGCACGGTCGGGGCGTTCACGCGTCCTCCGTCAGGAGCCCCGCGCAGCGGCGCAGACGGTCGTGCCACCAGTCCCGGCGGTGCTCTGCGGCGGCCAGCTCGGTGAGGAGGTCCGGGTCGGGGGCCACGGCCCGGGGGCGGAGCACGCCGTCCACAGGGACGAGGCGGGGGCTGCTGACGTCGCAGGCCAGCAGTGCCGTCGTCCCGAGACCGCAGGCGTGAGACAGCTCGGGCAGGGCTGCGGCGAGCGCCACCCCGGCGGCGAGACCGACGCTCGTGTCGAGTGCGCTGGATACGACGACCGGCAGCCCGCAGCCCTCGGCGACGGCCAGCGCGCGCCGCACCCCCGCCAGGGGCGCGACCTTCACGACGACGAGGTCGGCGGCGCCGGCCAGCGCGACGCGCTCGGGGTCCGACGCCTTGCGCACGCTCTCGTCGGCCGCGACCAGCACGTCGAGACCGCGACGCGCGAGTGCCAGCCGCAGCTCGGCCAGCTCCGGGACGGTGGAGCAGGGCTGCTCGGCGTACTCCAGGTCGTACGGCGCGAGCGCGGACAGCGCCTCGACGGCCTGCGGCACCGACCAGGCGCCGTTGGCGTCGACACGCACGCGTCCCGACCGACCGAGGCACTCGCGGACGGCGGCTACGCGGTCGACGTCGTCGGCGAGCACCTGCCCTGCCTCGGCCACCTTCACCTTCGCCGTGGTGCAGCCCGGGAACCCGGCGAGGACCGCGGCGACGTCGGCGGGCGCCACCGCCGGGACGGTCGCGTTCACGGGCACGACGTCGCGGACGGGTGGGGGCCAGCCCTGCCAGGCGGCCTCCACCGCCGCGGCGAGCCAGCGCGCGGCCTCCGCGTCGTCGTACTCGGTGAACGGGGAGAACTCGCCCCAGCCGGCCGGCCCCTCGAGCAGCAGGGCCTCGCGCACGCGGACACCGCGGAAGGGCACGCGCATCGGGAGGGCGACGACATGGGCGCGCGCGACGAGCTCGTCGGCAGGCAGTCCGTCGCACGGCAAGGGCAGTCCGTCGCACGTCAGCAGCAGGACCACCTCCGGGGCGACACCTAGGGTGCGGGGGTGGCCACCGTCTCAGAGCTGTTCGACCCCCGCGAGTGGCGGGTCGTGGAGGGGTTCGACCTCACGGACATCACCTACCACCGGCACGTCCGCGACAGCCGCGACGGCGGCGTCGTGCGCATCGCCTTCGACCGGCCCGAGGTGCGCAACGCTTTCCGTCCGCAGACCGTCGACGAGCTCTACCGCGTGCTCGACCACGCGCGGATGACGCCCGACGTGGGCTGCGTCCTGCTGACGGGCAACGGCCCGTCGCCACGCGACGGCGGCTGGGCGTTCTGCTCCGGCGGCGACCAGCGCATCCGCGGTCGGGACGGCTACCGCTACGCGACCGGCGACACGGCCGAGACGATCGACCCCGCGCGTGCCGGTCGCCTGCACATCCTCGAGGTGCAGCGCCTCATCCGCTTCATGCCCAAGGTCGTCATCTGCGTCGTGCCCGGCTGGGCGGCCGGGGGCGGGCACAGTCTCCACGTCGTCTGCGACCTGACGCTCGCGAGCGCCGAGCACGCGCGGTTCAAGCAGACGGACGCCGACGTGGGCAGTTTCGACGCGGGCTACGGCTCGGCGTACCTTGCGCGGCAGGTGGGTCAGAAGTTCGCGCGCGAGGTCTTCTTCCTGGGGCGCGCGTACGACGCGGAGGCGGCCCACCGCATGGGCATGGTGAACGAGGTCGTGCCGCACGCTGACCTCGAGCGCGTCGCGCTGGAGTGGGCGCGGGAGGTGTGCCGCAAGAGCCCCACCGCGCAGCGCATGCTGAAGTTCGCCTTCAATCTCGTGGACGACGGGCTCGTCGGCCAGCAGGTGTTCGCCGGGGAGGCCACGCGGCTCGCGTACAGCACGGACGAGGCCGTCGAGGGACGCGACGCGTTCCTGCAGAAGCGCGAGCCCGACTGGTCGCCGTACCCGTACCACTTCTGACAGCTGGTCTGTCCTCGTGCGCACGCTGCTGCCGGTGGCCGCCGACCCTGCCGCCCTGCTCGCGCCGCTGGTTGCCGCGCTCGACGGCACCGGGCCGGCGCTGCTCCCGCTGCCGGATGACGCGGCTGCTGCCGCGCGCGTGCTCGCTGCCTGCCGTCCCGCGGAGCCGCTCGAGACCGAGGGCGTGGCCCTCGTCGTCCCCACCTCCGGGTCGACGGGGGAGCCGAAGGGCGTGCTGCTGTCCGCGGAGGCGTTGCGCGCGTCGGCCGTCACCACCGAGCAGACCCTCGGCGGGCCCGCCCGGTGGCTGTCGGCGCTGCCCGTCACGCACGTGGGGGGACTGCAGGTGCTGGTCCGCTCGCTGCTCGCGGGCACGGAGCCGGTCGTGCTCGGCAGTCGGAGCATCGCGGCAGCGACGGACGACCTCGGGTCCGGTAGGCGCTGCACTGCCCTCGTGCCGACCCAGCTGCGACGGGCCCTCCGTAGCCCTCACGACAGCGCTGCGCTGACGTCGTACGACGGGGTGCTCCTCGGCGGTGCCGCCGCTCCTCCTGGCCTGCTGCGCGCCGCGCGGGAGGTGGGCATCCGCGTCGTGACGACGTACGGGATGACGGAGACGGCCGGCGGGTGCGTGTACGACGGGGTGCCGCTGCCGGGCGTGCGCGTGGCGGTCGGGGGAGACGGGCGCGTGCGCCTGAGCGGCCCCGTGCTGGCGTCGGGCTACCGCCTGCGCCCGGACCTGACCGCGGGCGCCTTCGCCGACGGCTGGTTCGCGACCAGCGACCTGGGACGCTGGGACGGTCGCCGTCTGGACGTGCTCGGCCGGCTCGACGACGTCGTCGTGACCGGCGGCGAGAAGGTGGCGCCGGCGCTGGTCGAGGTCGCGCTGGCGGAGCACCCGGCGGTGGCCGAGGCGGCGGTCGTCGGCGTGCCCGACGCCGAGTGGGGGGCACGCGTCGTCGCCGTGGTCGCGCTCCGCTCGCCGCTGACGCTTGCCG
>JALYNB010000472.1 GCA_030773395.1 Actinomycetota bacterium | reverse complement strand
GGGTGGGTGACGGCGGGGGGGACGGGGTGGGTGACGGCGGGGGGGACGGGATGGGTGACGGCACCGACGACAGGGTGGGCGACACCGCGCCGTCGACCTCGGCGGGCGCCACGGCCGGTGTCGGCTCCGCGCGCGCGGCACCGCCGCCCTCGGCGCGCAGCGCGTCGTCCCCGCCGCCGCTGCGCAGCGCGAGGAGCACGACGATCCCCAGCGAGACCGCGGCGACGGCCAGCAAGGCGCCGCCGAGGGTGCGCAGAACCGGACCCGGCCCCCCGGGCGGGTCGTGCGCCACGCCCGGGCCGGTGGTCGGCCGCAGTCGCGGCGGCCGCGAGACCGGCGGGCTCGGTCGCCGTAGAGCCTCGTGGGACCCAGGGCCCGGCTGCTGTGTCACGTGCCTCCCGGCCGTCGGTCAGCCGTCGAGTCCTGCGCGGCGGGCGGAGCGCTGCTCGCGCCGCGCCGACCGCAGGCGGCGCAGCCGCTTGACGAGCATCGCGTCGGCCACAAGGGCCTCCGGGCGGTCGATCAGCGCGTTGAGCACCTGGTAGTAGCGCGTCGGGGAGAGGTCGAACTGCTCGCGGACCGCCTGCTCCTTCGCGCCCGCGTAGCGCCACCACTGCCGCTCGAAGGCGAGGATCGCGAGGTCCCGCTCGTCGAGGACCCCCGCGCCCGCCGGCTGCACGGGCGCGGCGCCGCGGACGGCCACGACCGGCTGCGGGGTGGGCTCCGCGGTCATGTCTCCTCCTGGGACGGGCTGGGCTGGCGCAGCCGGCCAAGTGACAACAGTGGGATCTCACGGTACGGCGGACCGGGCTCTCCCCCCGCCCGCTCACGAGGGCGTGTCGCGGAAGGATCGGGAGGGCAGCATGGCGGCGGGCCGAGCCCCCGACGTGGTTGCATCGGCACGACAGGCGCTCGGCGTCGGTCCCACAGGGCCCGTCGTGCACCCACCTTTAGGAGGAGGACGCAATGGACGTGGTGCTGCGGCACGGCGAGGGCGAGCTGGCGATGCCGGTGGTCGAGGCGACGGAGGGCGCGTCCGGCTTCGAGACGGGCAAGCTCCTCACCAAGACCGGGCTGGTCAGCTACGACCCCGGCTTCGTGAACACGGCCGCATGCTCGTCGGCCATCACCTACATCGACGGGGACGCCGGCATCCTGCGCTACCGCGGCTACCCGATCGACCAGCTCGCCGAGCACTCGAGCTTCCTGGAGACGTCCTACCTGCTCATCTACGGCGAGCTGCCGTCTGCGGAGCAGCTGCAGGACTTCGCCAGCCGCATCAGCGAGCACACGATGCTCCACGAGGACTTCAAGTCCTTCTTCTCCGGCTTCCCGCGCGACGCCCACCCGATGCCGGTCCTGTCGAGCGCGGTGAGCGCGCTGTCGACCTTCTACCAGGACGCCCTCGACCCGTTCGACCGCGACGAGGTCGAGATCTCGACGATCCGGCTGATGGCGAAGCTGCCGACGATAGCGGCCTACGCCTACAAGAAAACGGTCGGACAGCCCTTCCTCTACCCCGACAACTCGCTGGGCTACGTCGAGAACTTCCTGCGCCTCACGTTCGGGGTGCCGGCCCAGGCCTACGAGGTCGACCCGGTCGTCGCCAGCGTGCTCGACATGCTGTTTGTCCTGCACGCCGACCACGAGCAGAACTGCTCGACGTCGACCGTGCGGCTGGTCGGCTCCAGTCAGGCGAACCTGTTCGCGTCCGTCTCCGCTGGCGTCAACGCCCTGTTCGGGCCGCTGCACGGCGGGGCCAACCAGGCCGTGCTCGAGATGCTCGAGGCGATCCGGGCCGAGGGCACCGACCCGAGCGACTTCATGCGGCGAGTGAAGGACAAGGAGCCCGGCGTCAAGCTCATGGGCTTCGGCCACCGCGTCTACAAGAACTACGACCCGCGTGCCGCAATCGTGAAGAAGGCCGTCCGCGACGTGCTCGAGCGCATGGGCAAGGCCGACCCCCTGCTCGACATCGCGATGCAGCTCGAGGAGATCGCGCTGGCCGACGACTACTTCGTCGAGCGCAAGCTCTACCCGAACGTCGACTTCTACACCGGCGTCATCTACAAGGCCATGGGCTTCCCGACCCAGATGTTCACCGTGCTGTTCGCGCTCGGTCGGCTGCCCGGCTGGATCGCGCAGTGGCGCGAGATGATGGCCGACCAGAGCACCAAGATCGGGCGTCCGCGGCAGGTCTACACGGGCCACGTGGAGCGCCAGTTGCTGCCCGCCGACAAGCGGTGACCCAGACCACGGCAGGCAGCACGCGCCCACCCCTGCCGCCGTTCACCGCCGAGGCCGCCCGGGCGAAGGTCCGGGCGGCCGAGGACGCCTGGAACACCCGCGACCCCGAGCGGGTGGCCGGGGCCTACACGGAAGACTCCCGGTGGCGCAACCGCTCGGAGTTCCTCGTCGGCCGCGAGCAGATCGTCGAGTTCCTGTGCCGCAAGTGGGCGCGGGAGCTCGACTACGCGCTGCGCAAGGAGCTCTGGGCGTTCACCGACGACCGGATCGCGGTGCGCTTCCAGTACGAGTGGCACGACGACTCCGGCCAGTGGTGGCGGAGCTACGGCAACGAGAACTGGGAGTTCGCGCCCAGCGGCCTGATGCGCCGGCGCGAGGCGAGCATCAACGACGTGGCGATCGCCGAGTCCGAGCGCCGCATCCGCGGGCCGCGGCCGGAGGGCGACAGCGAGCCCCTGCCTTTGGACTGACCTGGCGGAGCGCGCGCCCGCTCCGCCGGTCAGCCCGGGGCCAGGGCTTCCAGCACCTCGCGGGCGCGCGCCATCGCGACCTCCGGCTCGACGTCGGGGCTCCCCACCGCGAGGTCGAAGTTGAGGTCGACGAACACCTCGGTGATCCCCTGCGCGGCCAGTCCCGGCAGGTCCGCGCGCACCTGTCCGAGCGACCCGGTGAGCGGCCCCGTCCGCTCGCCGGCGCGGACCACGCCCCGGCAGACGAACCTCAGCCCGGCCGGGTCGCGTCCCGCGTCCCGGGCGGCCTGGCGCACCGGCTCGACGTACTGGCCGAGCCGGGCCGGGTCGAACCGGCTCGCACTGATCCAACCGTCCGCGAGCCGACCGATCCGGGCGAGCGCGGCGGGCGCGCCCCCGCCGAGCAGCAGCGGGGGGTGCGGGCGCTGCACCGGCTTGGGCAGCACGCTCGATCGCGGCACGCGGTAGAACTTCCCGGCGAACTCCACCGGGTCGGGGCCCCAGAGCGCCCGCAGGCAGGCCAGGTACTCCTCGGCCCGCGCCCCCCGCCGCTCGAACGGCACGCCGGCGGCCTCGAACTCCTCTGGCACCCAGCCGAGCCCGAGGCCGGCGTCGACCCTGCCGGCGGACAGGACGTCGAGGGTCGCCAACTGCCCCGCCAGCACGACCGGAGGCTGGAACGGCATGTTCACGATGGCCGTGCCGAGCCGCACGCGCTCGGTCACCGCGGCGGCCGACGCGAGTGTGACGACCGGGTCGAGCACGCTCGCGTACACGGGCGGGAGCCGCGCCGCCTCCGGCACGAGCAGCCGAGAGAACGTCCACAGCGAGGCGTAGCCGAGCTCCTCCGCCCGTCGCGCGACCTCCACGACGTTGCCGGGCGTGGCCCAGGCGCCGCTCACCGGCAGTGCGAACCCGATGTCCATGGCGAGATCCTGCCGTTCGACCGAGGATTGCGCGGGCGGTGCCGGGACATGCAGGACTCGCCCGCACCGACGCTGCCCCGCCCCCGCAGCACGACTGAGAGGAGCCGGGGCGTGGGGAACAGTGCCGGAGGGAGCCGCACCGCGATGACGGGCACCGCCGTGACAGGCCGGCTCACCCCGTACGACGTCGTGACCCGCCACGAGCCGGCCCGCCCCACGGCGAAGTCGCTCCTGCTCGCGCTCTGCCGCGGGCTGGAGCGCGAGGCCCTCGCCAGCCCGCCGCGCGCCGCGCTCGTCACCCTGCAGGACGCGCGCCACCTGACGCGGTCCACGCTGGAGGTGTACGCCGGGCTCGCGCGCGCCGGCACCCGCGTCACGATGGTCGGGCGGGGGCTCCGGGCCTGGCTCGCGCCTGGGGTCCGCGGCTCGACGACGACGACCCGATCGGCGACGTCTGGTCGCTGGCGTTCCTCGGCGGGGAGCGCCCGGTGGCGCTCGCCGCGCTCGACCTGTTCAGCGAGGGGGTCGTCGAGACCGACCGCGCCTTCGAGGTCGCCATGAGCCGCGACCCGTCGGTGGTGCTCGACGCCGCCCGCACGCTGGCGCCGGACGCTGCCCGGTGACGTGGCGGCGGTGTCCGGGGGGCCGCCCCCGGGAACATCCGCAGGTATGACGACACGCAACCCCGACCCCAGCCAGCCCGAGGGCGCCGATGTCATGGAGCCCGGCCCCGAGCCCGGCACGCCCGGGGCGCAGTCCCTCCTCGACGCCGGCTCCGTGAGCGACGACGGCCCCGCGGGCGTCCCCGAGGGCATGATCGAAGCAGCGAAGCGGGGCGACGCCCTCGACACCCCGCCCGGCGACTCCACGGGAGTCGGCGGGACCGACGACGCCCTCTCCCCGGCGGACGCGGGACTGCCCCAGGCCCGGTCGGAGGGCCGCGGCGAGGGCGCCGGGCACCGCCAGGGCGGGATGACCAACACCTTCAAGTAGACGACGGGCCGCGCTGGTCGGCCGTCCGCTCAAAGCCGGCGCCGCGCCTGCTCCACCCGCCGCCGCGCGACCTCGGCGCCGCGCAGGGCCGCCTCCCGCC
>JALYNB010000471.1 GCA_030773395.1 Actinomycetota bacterium | reverse complement strand
GAGGCGCGCTCCGCCTTCGCCGGCTCCGCGTCGGACCGCTCCCGCTGCAGTGCCACGACCTCGAGGTCGTCGTCGCCCCGCAGCGGCCCGACGACCTCCACGGGCGGGGCCACCGGCACGGCCTCGGAGTGGGCGCCGCAGCCGTGGTCGAGCGAGACCACCCGGCCGTCGTCGGGCGCGTATGCGTTCGCGCAGACGCCGAACACCTGCCGCAGGCCGCCGGCGAGCGGCACCAGGAACCCGCACCCGCCGCACCGGCCCGGCGCCTGCCGGGCGATCTCCGTGTCGGGGCCGCCGTCCCCGCCGTACCACCGCTCCGTCGCGTCCTCCCGTCCGTCCGGGGACAGCACCCGGGGCCGGCCCAGCCCGAGGGACCAGTGCAGGTCGGCGTCGAACGGGTCGGGGACGACCTGGTCGTCCCCGGCGTGCTCGCTCACCACGGCGTAGGACGGCACGAGGCGCACGTCGTCAGGCGCCGTCGGCAGCAGCCCGCCGGGGGTGAGGTCACCGGGCTGGACCCGCTCGCTCCAGGGCAGCCACTCGGGCGCGAGGAGCGCGCCCTCACCGGGCAGCAGCACGACCTCGTCGACGGTCACGACCTTCGCCCGCGACGCTCGGGCGACAGTGACCGCCCAGGTCCACCCGACGTACGCCGGGAGCAGGCAGGCGAAGCGGTGGGTGACGACCCGCTCGGCGCGGGGCTCGGCGAGCACGCCCAGGTGGTCGCCGACGGCACCGGGGCCGCCCGCCTCCTCCACGGCCGCGTCGCGCGCCAGGTCGACGGCGGCGGCGCAGAGGGCGTCGGGGGCGTTGCGGGCCGAGCGGGTGGGTGTCGCGGTGGGCACGCGTCATTCTGACTCATGAGCGGCTCGCCCGGTCCGCCCGGCCCGGGCGGTAGCCTGCACGAACCCTGACGCCTCGTTCCGGAGCCCGCCATGCGCGCCCGTCGCACCGCCGCGACCACCACCGCCCTGCTCGCGACCCTAGCGCTCGCGGGCTGCACCAAGCCCACGCCGCCCGTGACCTTCTACTCGAGCGGCACCGCGGTCGACACCCGCGCGAGCTTGTGGTGCTTCGAGGCCGAGGCCGAGGACACCTGCCGGGAGGACCAGCTCGCCGTGCCGCGCCTGCCGGTGCGCAACGGACAGATGTCGGTGAACGTCGAGTCGGAGATCGCCGAGCGAGGGTGGTACATCGCCTCGCCCGGGCAGTCCCCCACCCCGATCCATGAGGAGTACTTCCAGTTCCGGGGGCTGGGGCAGCTGCCCGAGGAGGGGTTCCCGGTCGAGCTGATCGTCACCGACGGCGAGGAGGGCGAGGGCCGCCAGACCGGGCGCTACCTGATCACCCTGGTGCCGGAGTAGCAGCCGGCAGCGCCGCACCTGAACGCCCCGGCCAGCGAAGCCGGGGCGTGGGCGCGGGGTCAGGCCTCCAGCTCGTCGGCCACCGCGTGGACGACCTTGGCGACCTTGCGCGCGGTCTCCCGCGCGGGGTGCTTGCCGCGGCGGAGGTCGCGCTGCACGACGTCGAGCACCTTGATCATGTCCTCGATGAGCCCGTGCATCTCCTCCGGGGAGCGACGGGCCGTCGCGAGCGTCGGGGCCGGGTCGAGCACCCGGACGGAGAGGGCCTGCTCGCCCCGGCGGGAGGCCGCGACGCCGAACTCGATCCGAGACCCCGTCTTCAGCTCGGTGAGGCCGCTGGGCAGGGCGGCCTTGGGCACGAAGACGTCACCGCCGTCGTCGCGGGTGACGAAGCCGAAGCCCTTGTCCTTGTCGTAGAACTTGACCTTGCCGGTGGGCACGGGACTACCTCGATCTGCTGCTGGGGTGCGGGGTACGCGGCCACGGGGCGGGCCTCGGGACGAACAGCCGAGGCTATCCGCGGTCGCGCTCCCCGGCCAACGCGTTTGACCAGCCCCGCATGCCCGCCGTACCGCCTCCCCCCGCTGGCGGGCGACCCGCCGGCGGGCGACCTACGCTGAGGCCGTGCAGGACGTGACCCGCCCCGTTCCCGAGGCATCCGCCCCGGCCGCCGACACGGACCGGATGCCCACCGGCGCCCCCCGGCGCGAGCCGCGTGCTCCCGGCGACCTGCTCGTCCCGGCCGGCGTCGTGCTCTTCGGGATCGGCGTCGCGGCCGTCGTGGTGGTCGTCGCGCTGTTCCTCGTCACCGGCGGCGAGGTGCCGCTCGTGCTGTCGCTGGGCGCCGCGCTCGGCCCCGCCGGGCTCGGGCTGGCACTCCTCGGGCTGCTGCGCCAGGGCCGCGC
>JALYNB010000470.1 GCA_030773395.1 Actinomycetota bacterium | reverse complement strand
CGTCGTGCGGTCGGGCCGCCGCTAGGGTGCCCGGACCCGCCTGACCCCCCCTCGGAGGCTAGCCCGTGACCCCCTCGCCCGCCGCGTCCCCCGCCCCACTGCGCCCGCGCCGCTCCTGCCTTGCGGTGCCAGGGAGCTCGACGAAGATGCTCGGCAAGGCCCAGGGCCTGCCCGCCGACCAGGTGTTCCTCGACCTGGAGGACTCGGTCGCGCCCGGGGCGAAGGAGGGGGCGCGGGCCAACATCGTCAGCGCTCTGAACGAGGGCGACTGGAGCGGCAAGACGCGGGTGGTCCGCGTCAACGACCTGTCGACGCAGTGGACCTACCGCGACGTCATCGCGGTCGTCGAGGGCGCCGGACAGAACCTCGACTGCATCATGCTGCCGAAGGTGCAGAGCGCGGCGCAGGTGCAGTGGCTCGACCTGACGCTCTCCCAGATCGAGCGGACGATGGGGCTCGAGCGCCGAATCGGCATCGAGGCGCAGATCGAGACCGCGCGGGGCCTCGTGGAGGTCGACCGCATCGCCGAGGCCAGTGACCGTCTCGAGACCATCATCTTCGGGCCGGCCGACTTCATGGCCTCGATCAACATGCCGTCGCTGGTCGTCGGCGCACTGTCGCCGGACTACCCCGGCGACCAGTTCCACTACATCCTCATGCGGATCCTCATGGCTGCGCGCGCGAACGACCTGCAGGCCATCGACGGGCCGTTCCTGCAGATCAAGGACGTCGACGGATTCCGGGCGGTGGCGGCCCGTTCGGCGGCGCTCGGCTTCGACGGCAAGTGGGTGCTGCACCCCGGTCAGATCGAGGCGGCCAACGAGGTGTACGCGCCGCGGCAGGAGGACTACGACCACGCCGAGCTGATCCTCGACGCCTACCGCTACTACACGGAGGAGGAGCTCCTCGGTGCGGTCATGCTCGGCGACGAGATGATTGACGAGGCGTCGCGGAAGATGGCGCTGGTCGTGGCCGGCAAGGGCCGGGCCGCGGGGATGCAGCGCACGGAGTCGTTCGAGCCGCCCGCGAAGGGCTGACGCCCGGCCTCCCCCGATGCCGCGGTGACCGACAGCGCGTCGCCCGCGGCCTGGCTGATCGACAGCACGCCGCGTGCGAGCGGCGCGCTGTCGATCAGCCCGGGCGTCACTGCGGGACGTCGACCGACTGCTCGAACTCCCGCTGGCACTGCTGCCGCTCGGCCTCGGTCCGCGCCTGGTCGAGGCACTGGGTGAAGCCGTCGAGCTGCTCGGAGCCGAACAGCGACGCGTAGGCGAAGGTCATGAAGCCGCCCAGGACGAGCCCCAGCAGGCCGAGCACCAGGCCGGCGACGGCGAGGCCGCCGTACCGGGCCCCGCGCTTGGCCCGGCCCCGGCCGAGCACGCCGAGGACGATCGCCACCAGGCCGAGCACGATCGCCACGGGACCCAGCAGGAAGGTCAGGACGGCGAGAACGCCGACGACGAGAGCGGCGATCGCCAGCCCGTTCCCCGGCTGCGGCCCGTGCCCGGCGGATCCGTATGACGAGTGCCCCTGCCCGCCGTACGTCGGGACGCCGTGCTGGGGGGCACCCTGTCCCGGGCCGCCGGGAAGCGGGACGCCGAAGGGCTCCTGACCTGACGGCTCCTGGCCGTGCGCGCCGGGCTGCCGGCCGTAGGTGGGAGCCTCGTAGGACGGCGACTGCGCCGTTCGCGCCCCCGGCTGCGGCTCGCCGTACCGGGAGGTGCCGGGCTGCTCGTCGCCCGGAGGGCCGAACCCGGGTCCGCTCTCCGGGAACGGCCGGTCGCCACCGCTCCCGCCGCTCCCGGGCGGCGGGTGGTCGCGACCGCTTTCCGGTGGGACCTGCTGGGACATGGCTGTCTCCTCCCGTGATCTGTGCCCGGACGCTGCCCACGTGCGGCCTCCTCAACCGACGCCAGGTGATGCTGGCCACAGGCGGCGGTCACCGGTGGCCCGGATCACACCGGTTGGGAGACGATGCGCAGCACCCGGCGTCCGTGGGCGCCCTGACGCGGAGGTTCTCAGATGGGTCGCCTGGCGCAGACCGAGGGACTGACCGAGGTCCAGCAGGAGATCGTGTCGACGGTTCGTGACTTCGTGAACCGGGAGATCCTCCCGTACGCGACCGACCTCGAGCACAAGGACGAGTTCCCCGCAGCGATCGTCGAGGGCATGAAGGATATGGGGCTGTTCGGCCTCATGATCGACGAGGAGTATGGCGGCCTCGGCGAGTCGCTCCTCACCTACGCGCTTGTGGTCGAGGAGATCGCGCGCGGCTGGATGAGCGTCTCGGGCATCATCAACACCCACTTCATCCTCGCCTACCTGCTCAAGCAGCACGGCACGCAGGAGCAGAAGGAGCGCTACCTCCCGCGGATGGCGACCGGCGAGATCCGCGGCGCCTTCTCGATGTCGGAGCCCCACTGCGGCTCCGACGTGTCGGCCATCAAGACGAAGGCCGACCGCGACGGCGACGGCTACGTGGTCAACGGCCAGAAGATGTGGATCACTAACGGGCTCCGCTCGGGCCTGGTGGCGCTGCTCGTGAAGACCGACGAGGGTGCCGAGTCGGTCTACAAGAACATGTCGGTGGTGCTGCTCGAGAAGGAGCCGGGCGCGACGACCGACCGCGGGATCAGCGTCCCGGGCCCGATCCACAAGATGGGTTACAAGGGCGTCGAGTCGACGGGCATGTTCCTCGACAACCACCGGGTCCCCGCGTCGTCGATCCTGGGCGAGCAGCCGGGTCGCGGTTTCTATCAGATGATGGACGGCGTCGAGGTCGGCCGCGTGAACGTTGCCGCACGCGGCTGCGGGGTCGCGCAGCGTGCCTTCGAGCTGGCCGTCGCCTACGCCCAGCAGCGCGAGACCTTCGGCAAGCCGATCGCGCAGCACCAGGCCGTGCAGTTCCGGCTCGCCGACATGGCCACGAAGGTCGAGGCGGCCCACCTCATGATGGTCGGGGCGGCCAAGAAGAAGGACCGCGGCGAGCGCAACGACCTCGAGGCCGGCATGGCGAAGTACCTGGCGTCGGAGTACTGCAAGGAGGTCGTCGAGGACTCCTTCCGGATCCACGGCGGCTACGGCTACTCGAGCGAGTACGAGATCGAGCGTCTCTACCGCGAGGCCCCGATGCTGCTGATCGGGGAGGGGACGGCCGACATCCAGAAAATGATCATCGGTCGTCGGCTCCTCGAGGACTACAAGCTCCGCGGCTGACTTCGGCAGGTCCCGGCGCCCAGGGGGGTCCGCGACCGGCCAAGCGACGCGGGTGACGTCGAGCAGGTGCCGGTTGAGGGCGGCCGGCATCGTCGCTGACCCACGCCGGGGCGTTGCCTGCGCCGGCTCCCAGCGTGGGCTTGCCCGAGGCGTCGGCCGCGCACGCGAGGCGCTCAGGGCCGAGCGCGCTGTCGCCGTACTCTCGCGGCGTGGTGCACCTGTCCGCGGGCGACGACGTCCTGCTCGCCGTCGAAGCGCACCTGCTCACCGTGCTCGGGCAGGACAGCGGCCGGGCCAGTGTCACTTTCCTCGGCACCGAGCGGATCGACGTCCTGCGCTTCGGTCCTGACCCGGACGGGCTCGTCCGCTACGTCACCCTCGGGATGTCCCGCGCCCCCATGACCGACCCCACCGCGGGGGTCGTGGACGAGTCCGGGCCGCGCGCGGAGCTCGTGCTGGGCGTGCACGGCGCCGTCGACAGCGCGCTGCGGCGGCTGGCCGTCCTCGCCGCGAGCCCGGCCGTCGAGGGCGTCGTCGTCGGACCCGGCGCCCTGCTCGACCTCGGCGAGCCCCTCTGGGACGGGGCCCCGTTCCCCGCGGTGCTGGTCGGCGAGCCCGGCGTCCCGGTGCCCGACCTGCCGCTCGACCCGGTGCGCGACCACGCCGCCGGCGACGTGCTGGCGGCCCTCGCCGACTCGTCCGGCACCGGCGCCCTCGTGGACCGTGCCCCCGTCCGGTTCCTCCCCCTGACGCCGGTGGTCGCGGAGGAGGCGGCCTACCTGCGGGTGCACGGCGCCGACGCGCTGCGG
>JALYNB010000469.1 GCA_030773395.1 Actinomycetota bacterium | reverse complement strand
CCCCCCGCCCTGCGCGCGGCGGTGCACCGTGCCGGTCCCGTGGCGACCGGCCTGTGGCTGCCCCTGCTCGGCGCGGTCGCCGTCGACCCACCGTTGATGTGGCGGTACCTGCGCGTGCGGCTGAGCGCCGCCGACCGTGCCGTCCTCGCCCGGCCCGAGGTGCGGGACGTGCTGGTGGAAACGTTCGGGGAGGGGGTCCGGCAGGGCTGGCGGCCGCCGGCGTACGACCGGGCGCTGATGCTGCGGCCGTGGGGGTTCCCGGTCGCGGAGGTGCGGCAGCCGGTGCGGCTGTGGCACGGCACCGCGGACTGGCAGGCGCCGCTCGCCGGCGCCCAGCTGCTCGCGGCCCTGATGCCGACCGCCGAGCTCCGTGTCGTGCGCGGGGCCGGGCACTTCCTCGGCTTCGACTCCGCGCCGGAGATCCTCCGCGACCTGGTGGCCTGATGCTCGCTCAGTGTCGAGCGGCGACCCCCAGGAGACGTCGGATGCCGTCGAGGTCGCCCGCCCGGACGGCGTCGGCCACGCCGGCCACCCGCTCGTCGTCGCCCGCGATGAACACGCCGGCCAGCCGGGCGAGCACCTGGTCGTCGGCTCCGCTGAGCTCGGCCACCGCGTCCGCGAGGGCGACCAGCCTCGCCTCCCGGGCCTCGGCTGCGTGCAGGGCGACCAGTCGGGCCAGCAGTTCCGCCGGCGTCCGGGCCTCGGAGCGGCCGAGGCCGTAGCGGGCCACCGCCCGCCCTGCAGCGCCGGGGACGAACCGACCCTCCCAGAACCACCGCGGCAGCGCCGCGAGCGGCGCGAGCTCCTCCGCCGGCGCCTCGCGGCCCCAGCGCGCCAGCGACGTCAACGACTGCGGGTCCCGGCGGCCGCGCGGGTTGTCCTGACGCGCGCGCTCCTGCGCGCACGCCTCGACGTACGCGGCGAAGGCAGCCCGGCGGTCCACGTGCCCGACCGTAGGTGCGCGGCGGGTCAACGGCCGTGGGTGGGGGTCACCCCGCGGCAGCCGCCGCCTCTGCTCGTGACGTTGCAGCTCTTGACGCGATGAGTCCGGTTCTGCCATCGAGGACCGCAACGTCACCGAGCTGCGCGTTCTCGTGCTCGTGACGGTGCCGCTGGGCGGCGGCAGCGGCTGTCCGGGCGGGGTCAGGCCGGCTGCTGGACCCGGCCGCCGGACCGCGCAGCGATCGCCGCGCGGAAGAAGGCGACGAGGTCGTCGACGTGGGCGTCGAACGTGAACTCCGCCCGCTGCCGCCACACGCTCTCCCGCAGCCCGCCCATCAGCTCGCGGTCCCGGAGCTGGCGGACGAGGTCCGCGGGCTCGCGCCAGAAGACGCCGAGCCGCCGCTCGCGGGCGAGCGTCTGCGTCGCCACGGCCGACCCGGCGTTGTCGCGCTGGATCAGCGGCACCCCCGCGGCGGCGAGCGTGCCGACCCTCGCGGGGACGTTGAGGTCGTCCCACGTCGCGGCGTGGAGGTCGCCGCCGTTCCCGCTGGTGAAGTCGTGCAGCCAGCCGGCGTCGTACTGCGAGAACTCCTGCACCCAGGCGGACTGGTCGACCTGCGGGTGCAGGTGGAAGTGGCGAGGGGCGAGCCGGCGAACGGCCTCGACCCAGTCGCGCATCTGGGTCGCGACCTTCTCGCCGTACAGGTGCAGGTGGATGCCCGCCTGGGCGAGCTCGCCGAGGACTTCGGGCGGCGGCCCCATCGGACGGCCGGGGATCACGGTGTGGACATCGCCGTCGGCGTCGGACAGCAGCGGAGAGCGGTCCCCGGTGAGCCACTCGGCCTTGGGCAGGTCGCCGTCGAGGACGAGGCTGTGGCCGTCGCGGGAGCCGGGGACCGTGACGGCGAACCAGTCCCGCAGCTGGGCGCTGGAGTAGACCTGCCCGTCCGAGCGCACGTGCAGGTCGGCCAGCTGCGGCCAGTGCCCGTACGCCTGCGAGAAGAACGGCCCCTCCTTGACATGCCAGACGAAGGGGATGCCGAGATCGGCCGTCAGCACCTCGTGCGCGAGCGGGACGGCGTGCCAGTTCAGCAGCGCGTAGACCACGTCGGGCTGCAGGTCGCGGACGGCCTCCCGCCAGCCGTCCCGGGGCACGTCGGCGACGTGACCGAACGGCACTGGACCGACCGTCGTGAACCACACCGGGTCGTCGATCCAGAGACCGTGCAGCTCGTGGCCCCGCTCGGTGAGCGCGAGGACCCGCTCCGGGTTGTGCGCGAGCTCCCCGACCAGCAGGACCCGCAGGCCGTCCGGTGCCTTCGGGGTGGCCGGGCGCTCGCGGAACCGCCGGTAGTGCTCGACCTCGTCGTGCAGCGAGCCGACCGTGCTTCGAAACCGCAGGGGCTCGCGCACCCGGTAGCGCGCCCGGTAGCTGTTGAGCCCGCCCCAAGGCTCGCGCATCACGCTCGAGCGCTGCCGCGGGTGCTGCCGCCAGGTGCAGGTGACGCGGCCGGTCAGCACGGGTTCCGGCCCGCCGAGCAGCCGGGACCAGAGCATGCGGTCGAGGTCGTCGGTGGTCAGCTCGGAGCGCTCCAGCCAGCGCTCCGTCGTACGCCGATGCATGACCTGCACGAGCTGCAGGGGCTCGCCGTCGATCCGGCCGGGGGACGCGCGCGTCTGGGCGTGCCGGATGCCCGTCACGGCCAGCAACGCGTCGGGCGCGGCGTCCAGCGCGGCGACGAGCGCGGCGAGGTGGTCGGCGTGCATCACGTCGTCGCTCGGCAGGTACGTCACCAGCGACGCCGTGGTGAGGTCGACGCCGCGGTTCAGCGCGGCCCCGAGGCCGGTGTTGGCGGGCAGGCGTTCCAGCGTGACCCGCGGGTCGAGCAGCGCCGTCCCGAGGGCGGCCGCCACGTCCCCCGGCGAGCCGTCGTCGACGACCACGAGCTCCCAGTCGGGGAGGGACTGGCGCAGCAGCGAGTCGACCGCGGCCGGGAGGAACGCCTCCTGGTCGTACGTCGGCATGACCACGGCGACACGTGGGGCGCCGCGCGGAGGGACACCCGGCGGCGGGTCCGCGGGTGCGGTCACGCGGCCGCCGGGCGCTGCAGGGGGGCGCCGTCGGCCAGGTGCGGCCGCAGCACCCCGTCGTACATGGCCATCGCTGCCGCGATGGCCATGTGCATGTCGAGGTACTGGTACGTGCCGAGCCGACCACCGAACATCACGCCCTCCTCGGCCTCGGCCAGCGCCCGGTAGCGCAGGAGCAGCGCGCGGTCCTGCGGCGTGTTGATCGGGTAGTAGGGCTCGTCCTCGCCCTCGGCGAACCGAGAGAACTCGCGCATGATCACCGTGCGGTCGTCCGGGTAGTCGCGCTCCGGGTGGAAGTGCCGGAACTCGTGGATCCGGGTGAACGGCACGTCGAGGTCGGCGTAGTTCATGACCGGCGCGCCCTGGAAGTCGCCGACACCCACGACCTCGCGCTCGAAGTCCAGCGTCCGCCAGCCGAGGCGGCCCTCGCTGTAGCCGAACCAGCGGTCGATCGGCCCGGTGTAGACCACCGGCAGGCGGCCGACGTACTCGTCGCGGACGTCGAAGAAGTCCGTGCCCAGGCGCAGGTCGATCAGCGGGTTCGCGGCCATCCGCTCCAGCAGGGCGGTGTAGCCGTCGGTCGGCAGGCCCTCGTGCGTGTCCGCGAAGTAGCGGTCGTCGTAGCTGTAGCGCACCGGCAGTCGGCTGATGACGGACGCGGGCAGGTCGCGCGGGTCCGTCTGCCACTGCTTCGCGGTGTAGTCGCGGATGAAGGCCTCGTAGAGCGGGCGGCCGATCAGCGAGATCGCCTTCTCCTCGAGGTTGCGGGCCGTCCCGGGCGGCACTTCCGCGGCCTGCTCGGCGATCAGCGCCCGCGCCTGTGCCGGCGACATCGCGCGGCGGAAGAACTGGTTGACCGTGCCGAGGTTGATGGGCAGCGGGTAGACCTCGCCGCCGTGCACGGTGCGGACGCGGTGCTGGTAGCCGGTGAACGTGCTGAACCGGTTCACGTAGCGCCAGACCCGCTCGTTGGACGTGTGGAACAGATGGGCCCCGTAGCGGTGCACCTCGATGCCCGTGCCGGGGTCGGGCTCGCTGTACGCGTTGCCACCGAGGTGGTCGCGACGCTCGAGTACGAGTACCGGGAGGCGGAGGTCGGCCGCCACCCGCTCGGCCACCGTCAGGCCGAAGAAGCCCGAGCCCACCACGACAACAGCAGGGTCCACGTGTCATCCCGTCTGGAGGAGTGCGTCCGGCGCCGGTACCCGTCTTCCACGGGGAGCCAACCGCTCACGCGATGTGATGCTCGTCGAAGGTGAACACGACCCCGAGCGCTGACCGCTCCCGCCGGGCAACCGCGGCCACGAGCGCCGGGGCCACCTCCGCGGCGCCGGCCTCGACGGCGAACAGCGCGGTGAGCAGGCCGACGACCCCCGCGCCGGTGACGAGGACGCGCCGGTCGCGCACGCCGTCGCTGCACCCCTGCCCGGCTGGGTCAGGTCAGCGC
>JALYNB010000468.1 GCA_030773395.1 Actinomycetota bacterium | reverse complement strand
GCCGCGGCCTCGCAGGTGCGCCGCATCGTCGACGGGTCGCCGGCGTGGCCGCCGCTGGCGACGTTCGCGCTCGTGACGACGCCGAGCAACGCGGTGTCGTCGCCGAGGCTCCAGCGGCCGTAGCCCTCGCCGAGGTCGGCGTTGAGGTCGATGCGTGGGGCAGACACGGGTGCCGTCCTCATTCGAAGAGAGTGCCGAGCGAGCTCAGTGACTGGTACCCGAGGAAGAGCGTGAGCAGCCACCCGAGCACCCCGACGCCGAGCAGCCAGCGGGGGTAGCGGTACCCGCCGAGCAGGTCGCGCCGCCGCGCCGCGACCCAGAGCAGCACGCCGAAGCCGACGGGCAGGATCAGCCCGTTGAACGCGCCCGCGAACACCAGCAGGGCCACCGGGGCCTTGCCGAGCGCCAGGTAGGCGAGAGTCGACACCGCGATGAAGGCGATCGTCACGAGGTTGCGGCGCCGGGCGACGGCCGGGGACGACGAGACCAGGAACGACACCGACGTGTACGACGCCCCGATCACCGACGTGATCCCCGCCGCCCAGAGGATCAGGCCGAACGTCCGCAGCCCGAACTCGCCCGCGGCCTGCTCGAACGCGGACGCGGCGGGGTTGTCGGCGGCCAGCGTCGCGCCTCCCGCGACGACGCCGAGCACCGCCAGGAACAGCACGACCCGCATCACGCCGGTGACGAGGATGCCCAGGACGGAGCCGCGGGTGATCTCGGCGACCCGCCCGGGCCCGGTGATGCCGGAGTCGAGGAGCCGGTGCGCGCCGGCGTACGTGATGTAGCCCCCGACCGTCCCCCCGATCAGCGTGGTGATGGCGAGGAACTCCACCCGTTCCGGGGCCACCGTGTTGCGCAGCGCCTGGCCGACGGGGGCGTCGGAGACCACCGCGACGTACCCCGTCATGGCGATCATGATGAACCCGAGCACGACGACGAGCCGGTCCATCGCCGCCCCGGCCCGCGCGGACAGGAAGATCCCGATCGCGAGCAGTGCGGACAGCGCGCCCCCCACCCGCGGGTCGAGGCCGAGCATGGCGTCGAGCCCGAGGCCCGCCCCGCCGACGTTGCCGATGTTGAACACGAGCCCGCCGAGGACGACGAGCCCGGCGAGGAGGTGCCCCGCGCCGGGCAGGACGCGGTTGCCGAGCTCCTGCGCGCGCAGGCCCGAGACGCCGACGATCCGCCAGACGTTCAGCTGGATCGCGATGTCGATGAGGATCGACACGAGGATCGCGAACGCGAAGGCGGCGCCGAGCGCGACCGTGAACGTCGTGGTCTGGGTGATGAAGCCGGGGCCGATCGCGCCCGTGGCCATGAGGAACATCGCGCCGAGCAGGGCGCTGCGGCCACCCGTCGCGGTGGTGACCGGGGGCGAGGGCTCAGCAGGCGGCGCGGTGGCCAGGTCGGGCGGCGGGGCACCGGCACGGCGGGTCGAGCTGGGCTGCGGGTCGGGCACGGGACCTCCCGGAGGGCCGCCGCGTCCGGCGACCGATCGGAGCTCGGGAACGGGTCAGGGCACCCCGGCAGGGACTCAGGGGATTGCCGGGATCGCCGTGCCCGAACCGTCGTACCGGATCGTCTTCGAGTCGCCTCTCCGGTACGCCGTCCGGCCCTGGGGGTAGTCGCTCCCCGTGAGTACCTTCTCGCCCGGCGCCGCAGGCGCGCTGACCCGACCCGAGCGGCTCGACCGCCTCCCCTTCACGCCGGCCCACCGGCGGCTCGTCGGGCTGTCCGGGATCGGCTGGGCCTTCGACGCCCTGGACGTCGGGCTGATCTCCTTCATCATGGCCGCGCTGGCGAAGCAGTGGGGGCTGACGAACGGCCAGCTCTCGCTCGTGGCGTCCATCGGGTTCGTCGGCATGGCGCTGGGCGCCGTGCTCGGCGGGCTGGCGGCCGACCGGATCGGCCGGCGGCAGGTCTTCGCCGTGACGCTCCTGGTCTACGGAGTGGCGACGGGCGCCGCCGCGCTGGCCTGGTCGCTGGGCGCCCTGATCGTGCTGCGGTTCATCATCGGGCTCGGGCTCGGGGCCGAGCTGCCCGTCGCGGCGACGCTCGTCAGCGAGTACGCCCCGGCGAGGATCCGCGGCCGGGTCGTCGTGGCGCTCGAGGCGTTCTGGGCCGTCGGGTGGCTCGGGGCGGCCCTCATCGGCTACTTCGTCGTGCCCACCGGCGACGACGGCTGGCGGTGGGCGTTCGCCCTGGGGGCCCTGCCCGCGCTCTACGCCGCCGTCGTCCGGCGGGGCCTGCCCGAGTCGGTGCGCTTCCTCGAGCAGCGGGGCCGCCACGCGGAGGCCGAGGAGGCCGTCCGCACGTTCGAGCGCGCGGCCGGGGTGGAGCCGGTGCCCTCCCCGGACGCGCCACCGCAGCCGGTCGCGCGCCCCCGGGAGCTGTTCGCGCCCGGCGTCCGGACGGGGACGGCCGCGCTCTGGGGCGTCTGGTTCTTCGTGAACTTCTCCTACTACGGCGCCTTCATCTGGATCCCGACCCTGCTCGTCACCGACGGGTTCTCGCTGGTGCGCTCGTTCGAGTTCACCCTGATCATCACGCTGGCCCAGCTGCCGGGCTACCTCGCCTCGGCGTGGCTGGTGGAGAGGTGGGGCCGCCGGGCCACGCTGGCCGCGTTCCTGCTCGGGTCGGGGCTGTCGGCGGCGGCGTTCGGTGCCGCGGGCAGCGCGGCGACGATCCTCGCAAGCGGCATCGCGCTGTCGTTCTTCAACCTGGGTGCGTGGGGCGCTCTCTACGCCGTGACCCCCGAGGTCTACCCGACCGCACTGCGGGCCACGGGCTCCGGCTGGGCCGCGGGCTTCGGCCGCATCGCGTCGATCCTCGCCCCGCTGTCGGTGCCGCCGCTGCGTGAGGCGGGCGGCAACGGGCTGGTGTTCACGACGTTCGCGGTCTGCTTCGTGCTGGCCGCGCTCGCCAGCCGCGGGCTCCCCGAGCGCCGGGGCGAGCACCTGGCCGAGTCGACCGACGAGGTGCTGGCGGTCGGGGAGGGCGTGCCTGCGGGGGTGCGCTGACGCCGTAACGCGGAGAGGGGCGCCCCGCGACGGGCCGCCCCTCTCGCCGTACGTCGGCGGGTCAGCCCGTGATCGGCGAGCCGCCCGTCACGCCGAGCACCTCGGCCGTGATGTAGCTCGACTCCTGGGAGGCGAAGAAGACGTACGCCGGCGCGAGCTCCGCCGGCTGCCCCGCCCGGCCCATCGGCGACTGCCCGCCGAAGCTGCCCACCTTCTCCTCGCTCATCGTGGCGGGGATCAGCGGCGTCCAGATCGGCCCCGGCGCGACGGAGTTGACGCGGATGCCCTTCTCCGCGAGCTGCTGGCCGAGACCCTTCGTGAAGTTCACGATGCCGGCCTTCGTGGTGGCGTAGTCCAGCAGGTGCGGCGACGGCGAGAAGGCCTGCACCGACGAGCTGTTGATGATGCTCGACCCCGGCTGCATGTGGGGGACCGCGGCCCGGCAGAGCCAGAACATCGCGTAGAGGTTCGTCTTCAGCACGCGGTCGAACTGCTCGGTGGTGATCGCGAGCAGCCCCTCCTCCTGGCTCATCTGGTAGGCCGCGTTGTTCACGAGGATGTCGACGCCGCCCAGCTCGCTGACCGCCGTGTCGATGATCCGCTGACAGAGCGCCTCGTCGGTGATGTCACCGGGCACGGTCACGGCCTTGCGGCCGGCGTCCTCGACGAGCCGGACGGTCTGCTGCGCGTCCTCCTCCTCGGCCTCGAGGTAGGAGATGAGCACGTCCGCGCCCTCACGGGCGAACGCGAGTGCGACCGCGCGGCCGATCCCCGAGTCGCCCCCGGTGATCACCGCGCGCTTGCCCTCGAGCCGGCCGCTGCCGCGGTAGCTCTGCTCGCCGTGGTCGGGCTCGCCCCGCATGTCGCCCGTCAGGCCGGGGTGGGCGATCGTCTGGCCCTCGCCGGACGGCTCCGGGTACTGGCTGCTCGGGTCCTGCGGGGTGGTCTGGTCCTGGGTCATCCGTGCTCCTGGGTGCGGGTCGTCGCGGGTCGGGCGCCCGTGCCCGCCCGGCCGACCGCGCAACCAAGCGCGGGGGCCAGCGGCGTCGGCCGCTGGGGAAGGGGACTTCCCGCGAGGACCCGGCGTACGACGCCTGCAGGCGGGGACGCTGCGCCCGGTCCACGAACACGAGGAGGTCCCGGTGCCGAAGCCGGTGGATGAGCAGGTCGTCGTCATGATCGGCGCGTCGAGCGGCATCGGCCGCGCCTCGGCGCTGGAGTTCGCGCGCCGGGGGGCGAAGGTCGTCTGCGCCGCGCGCGGGGTGCGCGCCCTCGACACGCTGGTCGAGGAGATCACGGCGGCCGGGGGCGACGCGGTCGCCGTACCGACCGACGTCGCCGACCCCGCGGCGGTGCGGGCGCTGGCCGCCCGGGCCGAGGAGCGGTACGGCCGGGTCGACACCTGGGTCAACTGTGCCGCGGTCGCGATCTGGGGCAAGGTCGAGGACATCACCGACGCCGAGTTCGACCGGGTCACGCGCGTCAACTACCTCGGCCACGTCCACGGCGTGCACGCCGTCCTCCCCGCGCTGCGGCGCGCGGGCGGCGGCGTGATCATCGGGGTGTCGTCGGTGGAGGGGGTCCGCGCCGTCCCCCTGCACGGCCCCTACACCGCGAGCAAGTGGGCGCTGCGCGGCTTCTACGACACGCTCCGCATGGAGCTCGCGATGGACGGCGAGCCGATCGGCGTCACCACGATCCTGCCCGGCCCGATCGACACCCCGTTCTTCGAGCACGCCCGCAGCAAGGTCGGGGCCCTGCCGAAGCCGGTGCCGCCCGTGTACGCGCCCGAGCTCGTCGCCGACGCGATCGTCCGGGCGTCCCAGCACCCCACGCGTGAGGTGCCCGTCGGCGACGCGGCGGTCAGCTTCTTCGCCGGCCAGCGCTTCTCGCCGGCGCTCACCGACGCCGTGCTGTCGTTCCGCCGGGTGGGCGCCGAGGCGCAGAAGAACGACCTGCCCGACAATGGCGTCGACAACGTCGACGCGGCGATCGACGAGCCCGGGCAGGTGCACGGCACCCACGCGACCCGCGTGATGCGCCACTCGCCGCTGACCACGCTGCTCGGCCGCGCCCCGCGCCCCGGTGACCTCCTGACCGGCGCGCTGGCCGGGCTCCGCCGCGCCCGGGGCTTACCGGCGTTGGTCCGGGAGGTGCCCGCCCGCCCGGCC
>JALYNB010000467.1 GCA_030773395.1 Actinomycetota bacterium | reverse complement strand
CCGTCGACGTGCCGGCGGCGACCACCGCGGCAGCCGGCGCGATCCGCAGCGGCACCCGCGCGGGCCCGCTCGCGGTCACGGTGACGGAGCCCCCGGTCACCACGGAGGCCGCCGCGAGGGTCGGGGCGGTGATCGGGACGTTCACGACGTACCACGCGCCCGGGCAGCCGCGAGTGGCCAACATCCACCGGATTGCCGACGAGATCGACGGCACCGTCGTGCCCGCCGGCAAGCAGTTCAGCATCGACCGGATCACCGGGCGCAGGACGCTGGCGGAGGGCTACGTGCGGGCGCCGCAGATCGTGCGCGGCCAGCTCGAGGACGGCGTGGCCGGCGGGATCTCCCAGTTCGGCACCACGATGTTCAACGCGGCGTTCTTCGCCGGGCTGCCGCTCGACGAGTTCCAGCCCCACAGCTTCTACATCTCGCGCTACCCGGTCGGTCGGGAGGCGACGCTCGCCTACGGGGCGCTCGACGTGAAGTGGACGAACGACACCGGGGCGCCGGTGCTGGTCGACACCAGCTACACCGCCACGTCCATCACTGTGACCTTGTACGGCGACAACGGCGGCCGTCGCGTGGAGGCGAACGTCGGCGCCCGCCGGCCGCGGGCGAACGGCGGGTTCACAGTGGGCGTGACCCGCACGGTCAGCGGCCCGGTGTCGAACGAGCGGACGATCACCACCAGCTACAACCCGGCGCCGGAGTAGGGCGGGCGTGCCGCGGCAGCTGGGACGCGCTCCTACCGCTCGACGACCACGCCCGCGGCCTCCATCTCCGCCACGGCCCGCTCCTCGTCGCCCTCGGTCAGGTTCACCGACCGGGTGGCACGGAGCGGGACCACGACGTCGAGGCCCCGCCGCCGCGCGTCCAGCGCCGTCTCCTTGACGCAGACGTCACCGGCGAGGCCCACGACCACCACCCGCCGCACGCCCTTGTCCGCCAGCAGCGACCCGAGCTGGGTGGACGACTCCTCACGGCTGACCGGGTCACGCACGGAGAAGCCCGAGTAGCCGTCCTCGCCCTCGGTGCCCTTGCGCAGGACCGGGCCGGTGACCTTCAGGTCGGGGTGCAGCTCGGCGCCCCACGTCTCGCGGACGCAGTGCACCGGCCAGACGCCCCCCGCGGTCGCGAAGTGCGGCGTCGACTCCGGGTGCCAGTCCTGCGTGTAGACGACGTGCGCGCCGCGCTGCCCGGCGAGAGTGACCTCGTCGTTGACCACCGCGATCACCTCCTCGCCGCCGGGGACGGCGAGGCCCCCTCGCGGGTCGGCGAAGTCGTTCTGCATGTCGATGACCAGCAGTGCCGTGCGCTCGTCGTAGTCGGCCATACCGGCACCTTGCCACGCCCGACTCGCCCCGTCAGGTGAGGTCCCGGCGCCTGGTGGGCACCCCGGCGCTGGCGGGAGACGGTCAGCGGTTGCGCCCGTACTGCTCGTGACTGGTCACCCAGTCCAGCGAACTGATCGCCGCGGCGAGGCTGATCTCGCCGGCGAGCACGACGGCCGCGACGATCTCGGCGAGCTTGTCGACCGTGCCCGGCCCCGTGCAGCCCAGGATTGCCAGGCACTCCCGCTGCGTCGCGAGGCCGGTGCCGCCCCCGTGGGTCGCCACGATGAGGCTCGGGATCGTGATGGAGACGTAGAGGTCGCCGTCAGGCAGCAGGTCCGTGTAGAGGATCCCGGCTGAGGACTCGGCGACGTTGGCGACGTCCTGGCCGGTGGCGATGAACAGCGCCGTGATGCCGTTCGCGCTGTGCAGCCCGTTGTTGTTGGCGCCGCTCATCAGCGCACCCACGTTCGCCACGCCCGCGTGGTAATGCAGCGACTCTGTTCGCACGCGCATGACGCGCGACAGCACGTCCTTGGCGACGATGACCTCGGCGGTCACCCGCTTCCCGCGGGTGCGCATGACGTTGACCCCGCTGGCCTTCTTGTCGGTCGCGAAGTTCGACTCGAGGAAGAAGCGCCGGATCGTCGGGTTGTGCTCGAGCAGCCAGGAGCAGGCGGCGAACGTCGCCCGGCCCACCATGTTCTGCCCCGCGGCGTCCCCGGTCGTGAAGTTGAAGCGCAGGAAGGCCATCTTCGACGCGAGATAGGTGTCGATCTCGACCAGTCTGCCGACGGTCGTCGTCTCCTCCGCGACCCGCTTCAGGTCGGCGAAGCGCTCCTCCACCCAGGCCTTGAAGTCCCGCGCGGCCCGCGCGTCGTCGAAGACGAACACCGGGGCCCGCTGCATCACGTCGTCGACCACGCTGACCCGCACACCACCGGAGGCGTTGAGCACCTTCATCCCGCGGTTGTACGACGCGACGAGCGTGCCCTCCGACGTCGCGAGCGGGATGAGGAACTCGCCGCGGGCGTGCTCGCCGTCGACCAACAGCGGGCCCGCGAGGCCGATCGGCACCTGCGCGACGCCGACGAACCCCTCGACGTTGCCGCGGGCCAGCGCGGGGTCGAACGAGTACGACGTGAGGTGCCGCAGCTCGACACCCGTCCGCTCGTGAAGGAAGCGCTGCCGCGCGGCGACGACACCCGGCGCGTGGTCGTCGTCGGGGTCGCGGGGCACGCGGGCGAGCGGCGCCTCGGGGACGGCGGCCAGGTCGTCGTCCACCTCCACGGCGAAGGCGCCGACGTGCTCGGCGACGAGCGTCATCGCGATCTGGTGCGGCCCCTCCGCGAGGGCGGGGCCCGCCACCCGGACGACGATCCGCTGCCGCAGCGGCAGCTTCAGCGGGTCCTCCGGCGTGACCACGGCCGGCTGGACCGTGGCGCCGTCGAGGTCGAGCACCACCCGGGCGAGGTCGACGGGCTCGCCGTCGACCGACAGCCGCTCGACGCCGGTGAGCACGGTGTCGAAGAGCCGGTTGCGCATTCGGAACAGCCAGCCGCCCTCGGCGTGCTCCAGGCTCCCTGCCGTGTAGACCTGGTTGAGCAGGGGCGTGCTCGACTCCATGCGGCGCTCCTCGTCGTGGCGGCTCGACGTACCCGCTCCGGCTCCGTCGGCCCGTCCCGGGCCGCTGCGTCCTGCCCCGGCCGAGGCCGCGCTCACCGCGGCCCGCGGACGAGCCGCCGCGCCGAGCCCCAGGCCGTGACCGCGGCCAGGGTGCCCCCCGCCACCGGTACGGCGAAGCCGAGCACTGACCCCCCGGCGTCCACCGCGGCGCCCCCCGCGGCCGAGCCCACGGCCACGCCCACGCCCAGGGCCGTCGTCAGCCAGCTGAACCCCTCGGTGAGCACCCGGGCCGGGACCAGCTGCTCGACCAGGGCGTAGCCACCGATGACCGTGGGCGCGATGGCGAGCCCCGCGAGGAGACCGGCCGGCGCCATCAGCAGGGCGCCGCCCCCGAGGGCGGGGACGGCGAGGAGCGGCAGCATCCCCAGCGCGAGCGCCACCAGCCCGACGCGGAACCTCCGGTCGACAGGCCACGTGAAGTGGCGGGCGCCGTACACCAGGCCCGCGACGAGGCTGCCGCCGGCCACGCACCCCAGCAGCAGCCCCGTCGCGCCGGGGACGTCCGTCTCGTCGGCGAACGCGACCATGACGACCTCGACGGAGCCGAACAGGCAGCCCACGCAGAGGAACACCACGGCGAGCACCCGCAGGCCTGCCGCGCGGATCGCGCTCGCCGGGGCCGAGCGCCCCCCGGCCGTCGGCTCCGGCACGTGCGGGCCAGGGTCGGTGCTGCGGGCCGCGACGAAGCCGAGCGTGCCCACGGTGACGAAGACCAGCGCCAGGCCGAGCCCCACCGCCGGGCCGGCGGCCACCCCCAGCAGCACCACGAGCACCGGGCCGACGATGAACACGACCTCGTCGATGACGGCCTCGAACGCGAACGCCGTCTGCAGGTCGTCGCTGCGCCCGCGCCGGGCGAGGAGCACGGTCCACCGCGAGCGGACGCACGCCGACACGGGCGGCAGCGCCCCGCCGCCGACGAAGGCCGTGGCGACCAGCGTCCAGGCGGGCAGTCCGGCCGCGGCCGCGGCGAGCAGGCCGGACAGCCCCAGGACGTGGACGACGAGGGCCGGCAGCAGCACGCGGGCCTGCCCGACCCGGTCGATGACGCGCCCGAGCGCGGGACCGGCCACGGCTTGGGCCAGCGCGATCGTGGCCGCGACGAGGCCGGCGAGCGCGTACTGCCCGTACGAGCGCTCGACCAGCACGACCGAGCCGAGGCCCTGCATGGAGATGGGCAGCCGCCCCACGAAGCCGGGGACGACGAAGGCCAGCGCGCCCGGCGTGCGCAGGAGGCGCAGGTACACGAGCGGGCCCGGGTGACCCGGTGCGCCCGCCGGTGATGCGGCCTCCGGGGGTGCCGACGCCGCGGCGAGGGCGCTCGGCACCGGGGCGACCGGGACGGCGCCCTGCAGCGGGGTCTCCGGGAACGGGGACGGGGAGGGGGAGGCCACGGCTGGCGTCCTCGTGCTGGCCTCGGTGCGGCGGCTCGGCCCGGCCGGACGGCGGGACGCCGCGGCGCCGGGAACGGTACGCGTCACCGCGACCGCGCACCGTCCGACTGGTGCGCCGTCGACGTGGTCGAGGGCCAGGCCCGCTGGCGCGTGGCGGTCAGCCACGTCGACCCCGACCGCGCCACGCTGGTGCGCGACGTTGCCCGGCCCGACGGCGGTTACCTCGACGACCCGGGCACCGTGGTGGGTCAGGTGCTCTCCGGCGCGCGGGGGCGGCTGCTGCGGGAGGTGCACGACGACGACGACGTGCGCGCGGCGGCGTCGCTGCCCGAGCAGCTCGCGATCGGCGACGTGATGGGCGACATGGCGGCGGCCGCGGCGATGGGTCAGCTGCGCAGCGTCCTGCGCAGTTACGCCTGGGAGGGCGGCAGCCCGGCGCGTGTGCTGGAGCGGCTCGACCGGCTGGTGCAGGGCCTGGCCACCGCCCAGCTCGCGACGGTGGTCTACGCCCGCCTGGAGCCGCAGGCCGACGGCGCGCCCGCCCCGGCTGTGCTGGAGCAACGCGGACACCTGCCCCCGCTGCTGCAGGAGGCCGACGGCAGCGTCTGCCTGCTGGAGGAGGGCTCGTCCGTGCTCATCGGCGCGCCGGTCAGCCTCCACCGCGACAAGTCTTCCCGCAGCCTGTCCCCCGGCTCGACCATGTTCTTCTACATCGACGGGCTGCTGGCGCGGCGCGGCGAGGACTCGAGGACGGTCTGGAGCGGCTGCGCGCCGTGTCGCGGAGCACCCGCCCGAGGCCGGGCCCGAGGCGCTGTGCCGACGGGTGGTCGACACTCTGGCGGGCGGTCACCTCGACGACGACGTGGCCCTGCTCGCGGTGACCCTGGCGCACTGACCCGGCCAGGGCCGCGCTCAGGCCGGCGGCTCCAGGGCCGTGCCGGCGGGGGCGGGCAGCAGTCGCCCCACCGCGTCCCACCGCGCGATCGCGCACCCGTTGACCCGGTCGAGGTGGGCGTCCACGGGATGGGCGGCCCAGGTGCCGGTCACCTGTGCCGTCTGCGCGCCGCCATACACCTCGGTGCAGACCTCGTCGGGGTCGGGCGCGGCGAAGGGGTCGGCGGCCGCCGCGAGGTCCGTGCAGGCGCCGGTGGGGTCGGGGTGCGTCCCGGCCGGGGGCGAGCAGGTCAGCTCCCAGCGCTGCGGCGGCCCGCCGTCGCCGGGGTCGTAGGCGACGTCCAGTCGGTCGCCGGGGGCAGCGGCGGGGGGTGCGTCCGGGCCGGCCGCGGGAGCGGCACGGTCGGCGCCGCAGGCCGTCGTACCCAGCGTGACCGTCACGAGCAGGGCCGCGAAGGGCGGTGTGCGAGGGCGCATGAGCGTTTTGACGCGGCCGCGGGCCCGGCGGTTCCCCTGGCCACGGACACGAGCCGCCGCTCCTGAATGCAGCCTTGGGGCTCTACCACCCGACCCCCACCAGCGGCTGGAAGTGGCGATCCGCACGTCTGCTCCGCCAGCGTCGGACCCGCGCGGACGGGGCGGCCTACCGCAGCAGACAGTCCCTCGACCCGAGATCACCGTCCTGCCGGTTTCACCCGGGTTGTGGGCTACCGGGAAGGCCATCCGCTGCGTGCCGCTGCGGTGCGGCGGGCGAGCAGGCGGACGAGCCGGCAGGTCGACGGCTCGGCTGGTGGTCGACGGACTCAGTGGTCGTCGGACGGGCAGGCGACGTCGGTCATCCAGTCGTCGTCCCCGAACATCTGTCGGTGGAACAGCACCCGGTGGGAGTGGCCACTGCGGTGGTCGACGTGGTCGACGAACTCCAGCCGGAAGTGCGGGTGCCGCAGGTCGTAGTCCGTACCGTGGCCGCAGTAGTGGACCTCGGCCTCGGTCGGCTCCGCGAAGTCCGGCGCGCCGACGGCGAGGCCGGCCGCAACGGCGACGGCGAGGCCCGCCACGAGTCGCGAAGGGGTCACCGAGGCCTCCCTGCCTGCGCTGCTCCCGGGCCCGGCCCGGGTGCGACAGAGGGTAGCCCCGAGGGGAGGCCGGGATGGCTCGGGGCCGGGATGGCTCGGGGCCCGCGTGTCGGAGCCGACGGGCACCGGCGGGACGTCAGGCCCGAGCAGCAGTGACGTCGTAGGCCGGCGGCTCGGCGCCCGGCACGGTCTCGAGTGCGGCGCGCTCCTCCGCGGCCCGGGCGTCCTCGGCGAGCTTGGC
>JALYNB010000466.1 GCA_030773395.1 Actinomycetota bacterium | reverse complement strand
GCCCTGCACCGCCTGCCGGCTGCCCTGCGCAGCCGCGTCCTGCTCGCCGCGGCCCTGCGCGCGGGCTGCCAGCCGGCGGGGCTGGCGGCGGTGCACGTCCGGGCCCTCGACGACCTCATCACGCGGTGGCGGGGGCAGGGCGCGGCGGCGCTGCCGGGGGGAGTGGCCGGGGTGCGCCGGTGTGGGAGGCTGCACCTCGAAGGACGGGACGCCGCGGCGGGCCCGCCCGCGGCGGCGACGTGACCGCGCTCGGGGCGGCGACGCTGCCGGGAGCGCCCGGGTGCCGCCGGCAGTGACGGACGACCAGGCGGGCGGCAGCGTGTACGACGGCGACATCGAGTCGGTGCTCCTGTCCGAGGAGCAGATCAGGGCGAAGGTCGCGGAGCTGGCCGGCGACATCGACCGCGACTACGCCGGGCTCGAGCCCCTGCTGGTCGGCGTGCTCAAGGGCGCGGTGATGGTCATGGCCGACCTGGCCCGCGCGGTGAGCGTGCCGCTGACGATGGACTTCATGGCTGTGTCGTCGTACGGCTCGTCGACCTCGTCGTCGGGGGTCGTGCGCATCCTCAAGGACCTCGACAAGGACATCTCGGGCCGGCACGTCCTCGTCGTCGAGGACATCATCGACTCCGGGCTCACCCTGTCGTGGCTGCTGCGCAACCTGCGCTCGCGCGGGCCGGCCTCGGTCGAGGTGTGCGCGCTGATGCGCAAGCCGGAGGCGATCCAGGTCGAGGTGCCCGTGCGCTACGTCGGCTTCGACATCCCCAACCAGTTCGTCGTGGGCTACGGGCTCGACTACGCCGAGCGCTACCGCGACCTGCCGTTCGTGGGGCTGCTGCGCCCTGAGGTGTACGCCGACCGCTGACCCGCAGCCGGGTGCCGCCGTCAGCGCCAGGGCGCCCGCGGAACACCGCCGCCACCTCGGCCGTTGGCCCCAGGGGCCCCGGGACGCGCCACGAACGGCCCCCGTGTAGCGTCAGTCGCCCGGGCCGGCGCCTGCGGGCGGCCCCGCCTGTCAGGCCGGGGCCGGTCTACACGTTCGGCACCGACCACTGTGGCAGGAGGGACGGGCCCCCGCGAGGGGCCCGCGTCGATGGACTTCAAGCGCCTCACCCGCAAGCCGCTCTTCTACGTGATCCTGGCGGTGCTGGGCTTCGTCGTGCTCGCGAGCACGTTCTCCGCCGAGGACCCGGGCGCGCAGGTCGACACCTCTGCCGTCCTGCAGGCGCTCGAGGCCGACAAGGTCGCGCGTGCCGAGATCAACGACAACGATCAGCGCATCGAGATCGCGCTGAACGACGGCACGCGCCAGCACGCGTTCTTCCTCGCGGACGCCGGCGACCGCCTCGTCGCGGCCCTCGACGGCTCGGGTGTCGACTACGAGGTCACGCCCGGGGGCAGCGGGCTCCTCGCCTCGCTGCTGATCAGCCTGCTGCCGCTCCTGCTCATCATGCTGCTGCTCTTCTTCTTCCTGTCGCAGATGCAGGGCGGCGGCGGCCGGGTGATGCAGTTCGGCAAGTCGCGGGCGAAGCTCGTCGCGAAGGACACCCCGAAGACGACCTTCTCCGACGTGGCCGGCGCCGACGAGGCGATCCAGGAGCTGCAGGAGATCAAGGAGTTCCTGCAGAACCCGGCGAAGTTCCAGGCCATCGGGGCGAAGATCCCCAAGGGCGTGCTCCTCTACGGTCCTCCCGGCACCGGCAAGACGCTGCTCGCCCGCGCGGTGGCCGGCGAGGCGGGTGTGCCCTTCTACTCGATCTCCGGCTCCGACTTCGTCGAGATGTTCGTCGGGGTGGGCGCCTCCCGTGTCCGCGACCTGTTCGAGCAGGCGAAGAACAACGCGCCCGCGATCATCTTCGTCGACGAGATCGACGCGGTGGGGCGTCAGCGCGGAGCCGGCCTCGGCGGCGGACACGACGAGCGCGAGCAGACCCTCAACCAGATGCTGGTCGAGATGGACGGGTTCGACGTCAAGGGCGGCGTCATCCTCATCGCCGCCACGAACCGCCCCGACATCCTCGACCCCGCGCTGCTGCGGCCGGGCCGCTTCGACCGCCAGATCGTCGTCGACCGGCCCGACCTCCTCGGCCGCAAGGCGGTCCTCGAGGTGCACACCAAGGGCAAGCCGATCGACCCCTCGGTCGACCTGGAGGTCATCGCCCGGCGCACCCCCGGGTTCACCGGTGCCGACCTCGCGAACGTCGTGAACGAGGGCGCGCTGCTGGCGGCCCGCAAGGACCTCACGACCATCACGACGACCCTGCTCGAGGAGGCCATCGACCGCGTGATGGCCGGCCCTGAGCGCAAGACCCGGGCGATGAGCGACAAGGAGAAGAAGGTTATCGCCTACCACGAGGGCGGCCACGCCCTGGTGGCGCACGCGCTCCCCAATAACGACCCCGTCCACAAGATCACGATCTTGCCCCGCGGACGGGCGCTCGGCTACACGATGACGCTCCCGGTCGAGGACAAGTATCTCGCCTCGCGGTCCGAGATGATCGACCAGCTCGCGATGATGCTCGGCGGCCGCACGGCCGAGGAGCTGGTCTTCCACGAGCCCACGACGGGCGCCTCGAACGACATCGAGAAGGCGACCCACCTCGCCCGGGCGATGGTGACTGAGTACGGCATGAGCGAGCGCCTCGGCGCCCGCAAGTTTGGCACGAGCGACTCGCAGCCGTTCCTCGGCCGGGAGATGGGCCACCAGCGCGACTACTCCGAAGAGGTCGCCCAGGCGATCGACTCCGAGATCCGCAGGCTCATCGAGGCGGCGCACGACGAGGCGTGGGAGATCCTCGTGGAGTACCGGGACGTCCTCGACGAGCTCGTGCTCCGGCTGATGGACAAGGAGACGCTCGAGAAGAGCGAGGTGCTCGAGGTCTTCGCGCCCGTCGTGAAGCGGCCCACCCGCGGCTCTTACACGGGCCACGGCAAGCGGCTGCCCAGCGACCTCCCGCCGGTGATGACGCCGAGCGAGCTCGCGCGGCTGGGCCCCGAGGACGTCGCGGGGCTGGTCAGCAGCGCGAACGGGTCGGGAACGAACGGGTCGGGAACGAACGGGTCCGGCGGCGCGAACGGTTCGGGCCGGGCCAACGGCTCGGCTGGCGTGAACGGGTCGGGCCGGATGACCGGTCCGGCCGGTGCGAACGGGTCGGGCGCCTCGCGGACCGCGGCGGCGCCGCGGGTGCCGTCGGGTGCCCCGGCTTCGGCCCCGGAGCCCCCCACCCCCGGC
>JALYNB010000465.1 GCA_030773395.1 Actinomycetota bacterium | reverse complement strand
GACATGCTCGCCCCACCGCTGAACCAGTCCAGCAACCGCACCCACCCGCTGTACGCGGTCGTCCGCGAGGCCCGAGCCCGCTGGCGGCGCTCCGCCGGCTGAACACCAGCCGCTCCCGCAGCGCGTTCCGGAAGTCCTCAGCGGGGGCGAGGTGCGGGACAGGCTTGTGGACCTGGCTTCTGGGACGCGACACGCCGCCCCGCTCGAGCAACCGGCGCCCCTCCTCGCGACCGTCCCACTACCAAGGGAGTGGGAGGCGCTGCGCGGCGACGCGTGAGCCCGGTCCACCTAGCGGGCGGGCTGCGCCCCTTCGTCCGCCCTGGATGGCCGTGACCGGCCTGGGGGCTCCTCTGGTCGTGGCGAGGGATGCAGGCCGTCGATCGCGCCGCAGGGGCCCATCCCAAAGGGAAGGACCCCTGGCGATGAATCTCGGGGGAGTCAGCAAGCGGGTCTCATGGCCCGGTTCCAATTGCGTCGGCCCGATCCGCAGCGTCCAGGTAGCGCACAATTGCCACTCGCGCCAGAGCCGACTTCTTCCGGTGCTCCGCCTGCGCCCGTCGTTCGAACCTTGCCCCGTCCTCGGCGGTGAGGACCACCGTGAACGAGTAGTCCAGGTTCTTCGCCGGCCCGCGCTGAGACCCGAGGGGCTCCGTTGGTGTGGGAGCGGCGGCGCTCACGCCGCGTTCACGTAGGCCGCGCGCCCGCCCTCGCCGGTGTAGATGTTGGGCTGGTAGAAGAGCACGTACTGGCCCTCGCCCCGGGCCTCGAAGCATTCAGTCCCAGAGACGGTTCCGCCCGGCGCGGCGGACCCGTACGAGATTGACTTCGCGTCCGGGTAGTAGGTCCCGTAGTCTTGGATGCCGCCATTGGGGTCCTGGAGGCGGAACGACCCGGCGTTGTAGTCCTGGGTCTTGGCGCTGTTATTGACCAACGTGACATCCGTACAGAGGAACTCCCCGTCCAGGTACTGCGCGGTATTGCGCTCAAGCGCACCCGCCGTCACCGCCCAGTCGTCCACCGCCGTGGCGGCGCCGGGCTCGGCCAGCACGTCGGTCTTCAACTGACCCGGGAAGGTCGGCTTGAACGCGGGCTCGGTCGGGGCAGCGGGTGCCGGGGCGGTGTCTACAGCCGGGGCCGGGGCAACGTTGCCCGTGACCGGCGCGGCCACCTGGGGGTCGGTGGACGCGGTGTCGGTCCCGCCCGTCGCCGAGCCGAACAGGCTGAGGGCGACGAGCCCGCCGGGGATGAGAACGCGCTTCTTCTTGTACCAGGGCCGCTGCGCCTTGGCGTAGGCCTTAGCAGCCTTCGCTTGGGCTTTGGCGTCGCGGTGGTTGTATTGGCCGGGCGGCTGGCCGAACGGGTTCTCTGCCATCACGTGTCTCCTACGAGCCCCGGACGGGCTCACGCGAAGAACAGTAGGCATGCAAGTTCCTGTATCGCCAGGGTTTTCCGGAAGTCCTCCAACACCCGGCTGATCGTGCTCAGACGGACTAGACACTCGGACGATGTCAATGGCCCTAGCCCGGATGTTTCATGGCGCGCCCGACAGTCATGATCAGAGCGTTGCTGATCGCGCTCGGGCGTGATTCTGGCGGGTGGGTGTGACAGGGGCCCGTGTCTCGCCTTGGGTGGGCGCCGGTCCGTGGCCGGGGGCGGTGCGGGGGTCGTGGGGACGGAGGAAGGCCTGGGTCAGCCGGGGGCAGGTAGCGCCTGGACGCGGCGCAGGCCGTCGAGCAGGAGTTGGGTCCATGGCCCGGTGCGGGCGAGGTGGAGCAGGGTCTTGCGGCCGGAGCGGGCGAGCCGCCGGGCGGACACCACCCCCGCCGTGATCGTCGTCGCGAGCACCGCGAGGGGGATCGGCAGACAGCACCCGCCGACGCTGATCTGGGCGCCGCTGCGGGTGCGGCGGGAGTAGTACGGGATCGGCCCGAAGAAGCGCAGTCCACCGCGGCGGCGCCCGGCGTACGGCTCCGCGTAGAACGGCGAGTCCATCGCGGCGCGGCGGCCGCCGTACCCGTGGTGACCGCGCCGGGCGCGCCGGGACTGCCCTCGGAGGAGCCGGTCGAGCACGAACGCACGGGCGAGGCTGCCGAGGAGACCCATGGCTGGCGCCTTCCCTCGGGCCTGGCGGGGCTACCCCACGACGAGGGCCGGGTGCCGCGGGTCCTCGACCCGTACGACGACGTCGGCGCTCTCGAGCGGCCGGACCTCCTCGTCGTACCGCTCGAACGCCGGGAGCGTCCAGCGCATCTGTTCGGGGGTACGGCGGGCGAGGGCCCGGGCGCTCATCGCCAGGTGCACTGTGAGGTCGAACGGGAGCCAGCGCCCCAGCAGCAGCGGCCCGTCGACGACGACCACAGCAGCCGGGGGCAGGTCGACGTACGCCGCCCGCGTCGCCCGGTCGATTCCGGGATCGCGCAGGGACGGGAGGACGCGGCCCGAGCCGCCGGGCCCGGCGGGGTCGAGGACCTCACGCGCGAGAGCGCCGTCGTCGAGCCAGACCTCGTAATAGGCCTCGGGATCGGTGCGGCCACGCTCGAGCCGGAGCGAGGCCGCACGCAGGAAGCCGGCGGCGGGCACGCGGACGACGGGCCGGCCCCGCGCGCGGAGCGGCTCGACGAGGGCGTCGGCGAGGTCACCGGGCCGGGCGGCGTCCGCGCCGTCGACCGCCACGCGGACCGCGGCCTCCGCCGGGGTCGCGAGGACCCGGTCGACGAGGAGGTCGACGAGGACGGGCCAGGTGACGGGTCGCGCGCGCATCGCCCCGATCCTCCGCCACCCGGCGTGGCCACAGCGAGGTCGGACCGAGGAAGAGCTCACTCTCGTGGCCGTGCACCACGCACCTTGACGGAGGCCGACTGGTCAGACGCGGACTACAGACACAGGGCTTGCCGCTCCGTCGACAAGGGCTCGCAGGTCCTGCGGATCCGTTGTGAGCACTACCCCACCATGCTCACCGGCGAGGGCCGCGACCACTGCGTCGACCGCCGAGACCGTCCCGGCCCGCCCTGTCGCGGTACGTAGACGTGCAGCCTCCCTCGACAGCACCTCGTCCACGTCGCGCACCTGGCAGGTGCGGAGCAGCCGGTTGGTCAGGAAGTCCCGTCGGTGGTCGCCGGTGAGAGCCTCCGCCAGGACGACGCTGGGGACCTGTGCGGGCCAGAGCCCGCGGCGCAACAGCTCCTGCAGGCGGGCGCGCTGCCTCGCCAAGGCACTCAACCCCCCGGAGTCGAGGACCAGGTTCATGCCGGCTCCGCGCGCCTCTCCGACGTCCCGTGCAGCCGGCCCTCCACGAGGTCGGCCCACTCCCGGGCCTCCTGCGTGTCCGCCGGAGGCACCGGTCCGAGAGCGGCGTCGAACAATACGCACTGCGGTCGTCCGAGCAGGGATCCGGGACAGGCCTGGGGCCGAGCCCGGCCGGCTGAGCACCCGCCACCCCCGCCCCGGCCAGGCCGCGGAATGCAGGTCCCGCACCCCGTGGGCGTCGTCGCCGTGCAGCCCCGCGAGCTCCCGCGCGGGGCGGCGCCGGTTCGGCGGGCACCGCCACCGGGCACGCCCCGCAGCCAGCCACGAGACGGAGGACCCCATGGCAGTCAGCGAGCGGGCGACGAAACTAACCCTGGCGGGCGCCTTCCTCGGCGGGCTGGGCGCGTTCTCCGCCCTGCTGCAGCGGCGGGACGAGACGGTGCAGATGCAGCCGCTGGACCTGGTGATGCTGGGCCTCGCGACCTACCGCAGCGGCCGCCTCGTCGCCTACGAGCGGGTCGCCGCGCCGCTGCGCGAGCCGGTGACGAGCACGATCCCCGACGGCAGCGGCGTGGGGGAGACCGTCGTCGCGGACGGGGAGGGCTGGCGCTGGGCGCTGGGCGAGCTCGTGTCCTGTCCGGTCTGCATCGGCACCTGGGTCGCCGCCGGCCTCGTCTACGGGCTCCACCTCGCCCCGACCCCGACGCGCGTGTACATCACGATCATGGGCGCCACCGGGATCGCGCAGCTACTCAGCGAGACCACCGAGGCGCTCAGCTGGTCGAGCCGGTCCGCGCGCAGGCAGGCCGCGCCTCCCGGCCAGGTGTAGTGGCCGCGACCGTCCCGAGGGCGGGGCTCGGCACCCTCCGTCGGCTCCTGCGCCCGCATAGGCGTGCGCTCGCCCTCGCCGGCGGGCTCGCCCTCGCGAACGCGGCCGCCGCCCTCGCCCAGCCCCTGCTCGTCCGGCAGGTCATCGTCGACATCGAGCAGTCGCGGCCCCTGCGGGCCGGGGTGGCGCTGCTCCTGGTCGCGCTCGCCGCGGCGGCGGCGCTGTCCGGGGCCCAGAGCTACGTCCTGCAGCGCACGGGCGAGGCGGTCGTCCTCGACGCGCGCACCTCCCTCGTACGGCGGCTGCTGCGGCTGCCCGTCGCGGAGCTCGACCAGCGCCGTTCCGGCGACCTCATCTCGCGCGTCGGCGCCGACACGACGCTGGTCCGCGCCGTGGTGACCTCGGGGCTCGTCGACTTCCTCTCCGGCACGGTCGTCGCCGCCGGCTCCCTCGTCGCGATGGCCCTGGTCGACCGGATGCTGCTGGGCGTCACCGTCGTGTCCGTGGCCGTCGGCTTCGCCGGGTCCATCGCCGTCATCCGCCGGGTGCGGGCGGCCTCGCTCGCCGCGCAGACGGCGGTCGGCACGATGACGGCGGGGGTGGAGCGGGCGCTGTCGGGCGTGCGCACCATCCGGGCGGCCCGCGCCGAGCAGCGGGAGGCCGACGCCGTGGCGGCGTCGGCCGCCGAGGCCTTCCGGGCCGGGCTGCGGCTGGCCCGACTGCAGGCGGTGCTGGGCCCGTTCGCCTCGATCGCCGTGCAGGGGGCATTCCTCGCCGTGCTGGGCGTCGGCGGCGCCCGGGTGGCAGCCGGGACGATCTCCGTCGGGGACCTCGTGGCCTTCGTGCTGCTGCTGTTCCTGCTGGTCCGGCCGCTGGCCCAGGGCATCACGGCCCTCACCGCCATCCAGACCGGTCTCGGCGCCCTGGGCCGCATCGAGGAGATCCTGGCGCTGCCCGAGGAGACCAGCGGCGACCGACCACGCAGCCCCGGGGCGCTCACCGGCGCACCCGTCGAGGTCGCCCTGCGCGACGTCTCCTTCGCCTACCCCGCGGAGGAGGGCGCGCCCACCCCCGTGCTGCGCGGCACGACTTTCACGGCAGCTGCGGGCCGGCGTACCGCCCTCGTGGGGCCGTCCGGTGCCGGGAAGTCCACGGTGCTGGCGCTCGTCGAGCGCTTCTACGACGCCGACTCCGGCGCGGTCTGCGTCGGCGGGCACGACGTGCGCGACCTCGACCGCGAGGGGCTCCGGTCACGAATGGCGTACGTCGAGCAGGACGCACCGGCGCTCGCAGGCACCCTGCGCGACAACCTGCGGCTCGGCGCCCCAGAGGCCGAGGACGCGCGACTCCTCGCGGTCCTCGAGCAGGTGAACCTCTCCGAGCTGGTCACCCGCAGCCCCGCCGGGCTCGACGCGCAGGTGGGTGACGACGGCATCCTGCTGTCGGGCGGCCAGCGCCAGCGCCTCGCGATCGCGCGGGCCCTGCTGAGCCGTCCGGCGCTGCTGCTCCTCGACGAGCCGACCGCGTCGCTGGACGCCCGCAACGAGGAGGCGCTGGCGCAGGCCGTCGCCGCCATCGGGCCCGACACGACGGTGCTGGTGGTCGCGCACCGGCTGTCGACGGTCGTCGACGCCGACCGGATCGTGGTGCTCGACCTCGGGGTCGCCGTCGCGGCCGGCACGCACGACGAGCTGGTCGCCCGCTCGCCGCTCTACCGCGACCTGGCCGCCCGCCAGCTCCTCGTGTAACCCATATGACCGTACGACGCGCGCCGGTCAGACGGCGAGGAACCGCTCCACGTGCGGCGCCAGCTGCTCCACCTGCAGGCGCGCCCACGGCGAGAGGTCACTGCCCTCTCGGGTCGCGCGCGCGTGGAACTCCTCGAACGAGCACCAGGCGACGTCGTCCACCTCGGTCGGCTCCGGGACGGGGTCGCTGTCGACGCGGGCGAGGAACACCGGGCACAGCTCGTGCTCCTCCACCGCGTGCAGGCTCGCCCGGTAGGAGAACTGCGGCAGCGTGAGCCGCAGCTTCCGCGGCACCAGCTCGAGCTCCTGGCCGAGCCGCCGCACCACCGCCCGGTCGACCTGCTCGCCAGGGCCAGGGTGACCGCAGCAGCTGTTCGTCCACACCCCGGGCCACGTCACCTTCGACAGGGCCCGCCGGGTCACCAGCAGCCGGCCCCGGGCGTCGAACACGTAGCAGGAGAATGCGAGGTGGTAAGGCGTCGTAGCCTGGTGCACCTCGGCCTTCCGTGCCGTGCCGCAGGGCTGCCCGTCCGGGGTGAGGAGCACGACGAGCTCGTCCCGCAGCCCGCCCGCAGCCGGGTCGGGCCGGGTCGCCATCGGGGTCACCACCGCCATGCCCTCGACCCTGCCAGCCGCTCAGCCGGGCGGCATCCCGAACCGGCGCCCGCGCAGCATCAGCCCGATGGTGCGGCGGTCGACGGAATGGGCGCCGAGGTCGACCGCACGGCTGCGCACAGGCTCAGGGATGTCATAGTGCCACCGGATGTCGTGGTCCTGGAACGCGCGCCGTGGCAGACCGAGCCGGCCGGCGAACTCGTGCAGCTCGTCGCGGGTGTCGGCCAGCAGGTGGCACCACATGAGGTGTCCCGTGCGCCGGTCGAGGTGCGGGTAGGGCAGGCACGGGTCGACGTAGACGGTCACGGCAGGCGGTGCTCCTCCACGGCGACGACGCGTCAGCGACCCTCCGCGCCGCCCCCGGGACGGAAGACCCGCAGGGAGTCGGTGACGGTCTCCTGCACGCTCGTCCACCGCTCCCCCCACTCCATCATCGGGGCGAGGGAGCGCTCGAGGACCTCCAGCTGCTTGTCGAAGGACTCGAGCTGCGCGTGGAAGGCCTGCACCATCGCGCGCTTGGCCTTCACCTCCTGCAGCAGGAGCTGGAGCTGGGCCATCGGTGTGGGCACGCCCTCGACGAGCCGCTGCATCGACGCCGCCAGCTCACCCATCACGGGCACGGGCGCCCCCAGCGCGCCCATCTGGCGCCCGGCGGTCGAGCGCACGCTGTCGGCGAGGACGCGGATGCGCTCCATCACCTCGTCCGCCGTACGACGGCTGATGCCGCCCAGGAACATGGGACCCCAGTCGCCGTCGTCAGCCACCCTCGTCCTCCGATCCGCCGATGCGCCGATCATGCCCCCGGAGCCCCGGCACCATGCCTGCCCTCGCGTCCGCAGCCCGACGTACGGGCGGAGCGGGCGCTCGGGGACAATCGACCGCGTGACGACTGCAGGACAGCTGGTGGCCCCCGTGGCGCAGGCCGGGCTCCGGGGCGAGCGGGGCAAGGCGCTGCTGCTGGAGAACATCCACTCCGACGCGGCCTGGGTGCTGCACGACGCCGGGTACGAGGTCGAGCGCGTCGAGAAGTCCCTCGCCCACGACGACCTCGTCGAGCGGCTCGCGGGCGTGCGGCTGCTCGGCATCCGGTCGAACACGACGCTCACAGAGGCGGCGTTCGACGCGGCCCCCGACCTCATCGCGGTCGGCGCCTTCTGCATCGGCACGAACCAGATCGACCTCGCCGCCGCGAGCTCCCGGGGGGTGGCCGTCTTCAACGCGCCGTTCTCCAACACCCGCAGTGTCGTCGAGCTCGCCATCGCCGAGATCATCGCGCTGACCCGCCGGCTCACCGACAAGAACGCCGACATGCACGCCGGCCGGTGGGACAAGTCCGCCGTCGGCAGCCACGAGATCCGCGGCCGGCGGCTCGGGATCGTGGGCTACGGCAACATCGGCAGCCAGCTGTCCGTGCTCGCCGAGGCCCTCGGGATGTCGGTGCTGTTCTACGACACCGCCGACAAGCTCGCGCTGGGCAACGCCCGCCGCTGCGGCACGCTGAACGAGCTGCTCGCCGAGTCCGACGTCGTGACGCTCCACGTCGACGGCCGCTCGGGCAACTCGGGGCTGTTCGGCGAGGAGCAGTTCGCCCGCATGCGCCCAGGCTCTATCTTCCTCAACCTCAGCCGCGGGTTCGTCGTCGACCACGAGGCGCTGCGCCGCCACATCGAGAGCGGCCACGTCGCGGGCGCCGCGGTCGACGTGTTCCCCGTCGAGCCGAAGGGTCGCGGGGAGGAGTTCCGCTCCAGGCTGCGGGGCCTGCCGAACGTCATCCTCACGCCCCACGTCGGCGGCTCGACCGAGGAGGCGCAGCAGGACATCGGCAACTTCGTCGCCGGCAAGCTGCGCGACTACGACCTCGAGGGCACGACGTCGCTCTCGGTCAACCTGCCGCCGGCCGCGCTCCCCCGCGCCGAGGGCACGTCGCGCCTGCTGCACCTCCACCACAACACCCCCGGCGTGCTCGCCACGATCAACGGGCTGCTGGCCGACTCCGGGCTGAACATCGAGGGCCAGGTCCTCGGCACCCGGGGCCACCTCGGGTGCGTCGTCACCGACGTCGCCGGCGGCGCCGCCCACGACCTGGTCGAGGCGCTGCGGCGGCGGCCCGAGACGGTGCGCCTGCGCGTGCTGGGCTGAGTGGCGTGCTCGACTGAGCCGGGGGTACGGCGGCCGGGTCACCCTGATCCCGGACCCCCAGGAGCACCCATGCGCCTCGTACAGGTAGCCGAGGGCGAGGCGGACTTCGCCCTGGTCGAGCGGGACGTGCCGGAGCCGGGCCGCGGGCAGGTGCGCGTCCGCGTGACCGCCTGCGGCGTCTGCCACAGCGACGTCATGGCCAAGGTCGGCATGGCGACGGCCTACCCGCGGGTCCCCGGGCACGAGGTCGCCGGCGTCGTGGACGCCGTCGGCGAGGGTGTCGAGCAGTGGCAGCCCGGGCAGCGCGTGGGCATCGGCTGGTTCGGCGGGGCCTGCTACACCTGCGACCCCTGCCGTCGCGGCGACTTCATCTCCTGCGCGCGGGGTGGCATCACCGGCCTGAGCCACGACGGCGGGTACGGCGACGCGATGCTCGCCCCCGCCGACACCCTCGCCGCGATCCCCGACGCGCTGAGCGACACGGACGCGGCTCCGCTGATGTGCGCCGGGGTGACGACGTTCCACGGCCTGCGCGAGAGCGGCGCCCGGGCCGGCGACGTCGTGGCCGTGCTCGGCCTCGGCGGTCTCGGCCACCTCGGCGTGCAGCTCGCCGAGAAGATGGGCTTCGAGACGGTCGCGATCGCCCGCGGCGGGGAGAAGGGCGCCTTCGCCCGCGAGCTCGGGGCCCACCACTACATCGACAGCACCGCGTCCGACGTCGCCGGCGAGCTCCAACGGCTCGGCGGCGCGAGTGCCGTGATCGCGACGGCCAACGACGCGGCGGCGATGACGGCGACAGTCGGCGGGCTGCGCTCCCGCGGGCGCCTCGTCGTCCAGGGCGTGCCGAACGACCCCCTGCAGGTGTCCGCGCTCGACCTGATCGCGGCCAGCCGCCTGGTCGCGGGCCACGCGTCGGGCACGGCGAAGGACTCCGAGGACACGCTGCGGTTCGCCGCGCTGACGGGTGTCCGGCCGATGGTCGAGGCGGTACCGCTCGACGAGGTCGACGCGGCGTTCGACCGGATGATGGCGAACCGAGCGCGGTTCCGGATGGTGCTCACGACGGCGGCGTAGGGCGGGACCGCACGACGTCCAGCGCACGACCGTCGGGGCGCTCGTCAGCCCGGACGGCGTCAGGCCGTTGCAGCCGATCTGGTACAGCCTCCGGGCCGATCCAGCGGCCGTCGCGGAGGCGGAGTGGTCGCCGCTGCCTGTGGATCAGGCGCGACCGGCAGCCGGGGCAGGCTGCAAGCCGTCGCAGCCGGCTCAGCCGGCTCAGCCCAGCGGGACGACGACCCCCTCGGCGGCCGAGCGCCGCGCCGCCTCCAGCACGTCGAGGCCCCGCACCGAGTCGTCCGGGTCCACCGGCACCGGCCCCTCGCCGCGCACCGCCCGCTCCAGCGCGACGTAGAACGCCCGGTAGTCCCCGCGCTCGGTGGGGGCCGGCCGCTCGTCCCCGGGAGAGCCGACCCGGCCCCAGGCCGTCTCGGGCTCGTCGCCGAACCCCGGGTCGTCGGGCCGCGCCCCGGTCCGCAGCGCCGCCTCCTGCACGTCGAACCCGTGCTTGACGTACGCCGCCTCGCTGCCCAGCACCCGGAAGCGCGGCCCGAGGTCCGCGGCGACGGCGCTCATCCACAGGTGGCTGACCGTGCCGCTCGTGTGCGTGAGCGCGACGAACGCGTCGTCGTCGACGTCGACCCCGGCGCGCCGGCGCAGCACCTCGCCGTGCACACGCTCGACGGGACCGAACAGCAGCAGCGCCTGGTCGACGACGTGACTGCCCAGGTCGTTGAGCACGCCGCCCGCGTCGTCGAGCGTGCCCGTCTCCCGCCAGCCCGGCTTGGGCGTCGGCCGCCACCGCTCGAACCGCGACTCGAACCGCCGCACCTGCCCGAGCGCACCGGAGCCGACGAGTCGCCGGAGCGTCAGCAGGTCGCCGTCCCAGCGACGGTTCTGGTACGTCGTGAGCACGACGCCCGCGCTCCGGGCAGCCTCGACGAGCCGTCGGGCCTCGGCCGCGCTGGTCGCGAGCGGCTTGTCGACGACGACGGCGAGCCCGGCGTCGACCGCGGCCAGGGCGAGCGGCACGTGGGTGCGGTTCGTCGTCGCGACCACGGCCACGTCGAGGTCGGCGGCCCGCGCCCAGACATCGTCCGCGGAGGCCAGTACCTCGACGCCCGGCAGGTCCGCGCGGGCCTGCGCGGACCGCTCCGGGTCGCGCGTCACCACCGCGGCGAGCCGTAGCCCGGGCACGGCGGCGATGAGCGGGGCGTGGAAGACCGAGCCCGCGAGGCCGTAGCCGAGCAGCGCGACGCGCAGCGGCGCGGTCACCACCTGTCGTGGACGTGGGAGCGGATGCTCTCGTCGTACACCCGGCGCAGCGCCTCCTGCACGTCGTCGCCGAGCGGCGCGAGGGCCGCCGCCTCCGCGTTCGCCCGGGCCTGCTCGGCGTTCCGCGCGCCGGGGATCACGGTCGTGACGCCCGGCTGATCGATGATCCACCGCAGCGCGAGCTGGACCGTCGTCGCGCCCTCCGGCGTGTGCTCGGCGGCCAGCTGGGCGACCTCCTTCGCCGCCTGCACCCCGACCTCGTACGGCACGCCGCACTGAACGTCTCACCGATGTCGAACGCCTCACCGTTGCGGTTGTAGGTCCGGTGGTCGTCCGCCGCGAAGCTCGTGCTCTCGTCGTACTTGCCCGACAGCAGGCCACTCGCCAGCGGCACCCGGGCGATGATGCCCACCCCGCGCTCGGCCGCCGTGGGCAGCACCCGCTCCAGCGGCTTGCGCCGGAACACGTTGAGGATGATCTGGATGCTCGCGACGCCGGGGCGGGCCAGCGCGGTCAGGGCCTCGTCCACGGTCTCGACCGAGACGCCGTACCCCGCGATCGCACCCTCGGACACCAGGGTGTCGAGCGCGTCGAAGACGCGGTCGTCGGAGTAGACGGGCGTCGGCGGGCAGTGCAGCTGCACGAGGTCGATCGTGTCGACGCCGAGGTTGCGGCGGCTCCGGTCGGTCCAGCCCCGCAACGCCTCGAGCGTGAAGGCCTCCGGCACGTGCGGGTCGGCGCGGCGGCCCGCCTTCGTGGCCACGGTCAGCCCCGCGTCGGGCCGCTCGCGGAGCAGGCGCCCGATGAGCGTCTCGCTGCGGCCGTCGCCGTACACGTCGGCTGTGTCGAGGAACGTGACCCCCGCGTCGAGCGCGGCGTGCAGGACGGCCATCGCGGCGTCCTCGCTGACCGCGCCCCAGTCGGCGCCGAGCTGCCAACAGCCGAGACCCACCACGGACACATCCCGGCCGGTGCGACCCAGGGTGCGCTTCTCCATGCCGCCACCCTAGGGCTGGGGCTACCGGAGGCCGCGTCGCTTCCGTTCGCGGTCGACCGCGACGCCGAGCGCGACGCCCCCCACCGACCCCGCGAGGAGGCCGGCGAACGCGCCCTCGACGCCGTAGCCGACCGGGGCACCGGCCACCACCCCAGGGCCATGACGGCAAGGAACCACCCGCCCACGAGCCCCTTGTTGTCGCTGACGGGCAGCCGCACGACCGCGTCGAACACCCGGCGCCTCACGGACGGAACCTGGTGCGTCGGCGGCGGTACCACTGCTGCACGGCCCGCGTCCTTCCCGAGGCGCAGCCCAGCGCCCGCCTATCCTGGACGGAGTCCTGCCCCGCGACGACGCAGCCTGGGGTCCAGCCGTCCCGCCCTGGAGGCGCTCATGCCGCGGCCCGCCGCCTTCCTGCTCGCCTGCACGCTGCCGCTCGCCGCCTGCCAGTCCGACGCGCCGGACAGTCCCCAGGGCGAGCGGTCAGGTGCGGCGGTCGTCCAGATCACCTCCGCTCCCGAGCCCCTTCTCGTGCCGGGGCAGGACGCGGACCAGGTCGCCACCGCGACCAGTGAGCTGCTGTGGCAGCGAGCACCCCTCGTGGTGCTCGCCCCGCCCGACGACGAGGCGCAGCAGGCCTGGGCCGCGGCCGTCGCGGTCGGGCTCGGCGCGCCATTGCTGCTCGCGTCCACGGCGACGGTCAGCCCGGACGGGGCCCCGGGGAACCC
>JALYNB010000464.1 GCA_030773395.1 Actinomycetota bacterium | reverse complement strand
CGTGGGCCTCGGGCGCCAGCCAGTACGCGACCGCCACGGCGTTCAGGGCGCCGACCCGCCGCGAACGTCGTGGCCGGACCGCGAGCCCGACGATCGCGTCGGCGACCCGCTCGGGCGGGACGACGGGCGGCACGGGCCGCAGCCTCCGCCCGGTGAAGTTGCCGGAGGTGATGGCCGTCGGCGTGTCGACGTAGGCGGGGTACACGCCGCAGACCGCGATGCGCGAGTGCGACCGCAGCTCGAAGCGGAGCGCGTCGGTGAACGCGGCGAGGCCCGTCTTCGCCGCGCTGTAGGTCGCGGCGTACGGCATCGGCACCCGGCCGCCGATCGACACCACGTTGACGATCACGCCGCACCCGCCCGCGGCGAGGAAGTGGGGCAGTACGGCGTGCGCCCCGTGGACCGCCCCGAGCAGGTCGACCTGCACCAGCCGCGCCTGGACGTCGACCGGGATCGCCTCGAACGGCCCCCAGAGGCTGGTCCCCGCGTTGTTCACCCAGACGTCGATCCGTCCGAACTCCCGCACGGCGGCCGCGGCCACCTCGCGCATCCGCCCCGCGTCGGTGACGTCGGCCGGGACGGCGAGGGCCCGGGCACCGAGTGCCTCGCACTCCCCGGCGGCCCGGTCGAGCCGGTCGGCGCCGCGCGCGACCAGGACCACGTTCGCGCCGCGGGCCGCGAAGGCGCGGGCCGTCGCGAGGCCGATCCCGCTCGAGCCGCCGGTGATCACCACGGTGCGGTCCCGCATGTTCGGCTTCATCGCCCCGGCCTCCCCCGCGCTGGGTGCGCACTCACGCCACGCCTGCCGACGACGTGGCCCTGCCGGGAGCGTCAGCGCAGGGGGTCGAGCCAGCGGACGCCGGGGAACCTCGAGAAGTCGGCGTCCCGCGAGCAGAGCGTGGCCCCGTGCTCCCGGGCGAGGGCCGCCAGATGGGCGTCGGTGGTGAGGTTTCCGGCCGTGCCGAACGGGGCGAGTAGCTCCCGGAGCAGCGCCGCGTGCCGCGGCCCGGGGTGCACGACGGTGGTGTTCGGCAGGGCCAGCCACCCGTCGACGATGTCGAGGGCTTCGTCGGCGGTGAGCGGGTGCGCGAAGAGCGCAGCCCGCGTGGTCAGCCGTACGAAGGCGAGCAGGACGACCCACGGCAGCGCCACCGTCTCCCCGGACGACAGGACCTCCTCGAGCCACTCCTTCGCGCGGTGGTGGCCCGGCGCGCTCGCGTCGACGGCGTACAGCAGCAGGTTGACGTCGAGGAGCTTCACTTCCGCAGCGCGAGCTTGCGGAGCGTCTCGGCGTCCTCGTCGGCTGCGGCCACGGCCAACGCCTTCGTGAGGTCGACGCCGGGCTGCAGACCCAGGGCCCGACTCGGCACGCGGTACGGACTCGCGGCTGCTCCCCCACCCAATCCCACCCGCAGGACGTCGTTCAGCACGTCCTTGAAAGCGGCGCCCCGCTCGCGCGCCAGGCGCTGCAGCTCCGCCGCCACGTCGTCGTCGAGCGTCACGGTCGTCCGCATGCAGAGACCGTAGCATCAATCGGGGCAGCATCATGATGCTCGCGCCGGGTCCGCCGGTGCCCTCGCCGCAGGGGCAGGCCCACGCTCGGCCGTCCCGGATCTAGGGTGGTCACGATCGGAGTTCCGGCTCGGCGACCGACAGCGGGCTGCGCCCAGCAGTCCCCGTCGGCGCATGCCCTGTCGAGGAGACGACGCTCGTGACGGTCCCCCAGACTCGGACGTCCCCACAGACCCATCTCGCCGCCGAGCACGCGGAGATCGTCACCCGCTGGCATGCGACTCAGGACGTGCGCGACCGGGTCGCCGGTGTCGGCGTCCAGGACGAGCTGCTCGCGACGCTCGGCCCGCTCGACGCGACCTGCCCGCCCGCGCTGCCCCTGACCGGCGGGACCGCGCCCCAGAGCACGACCGACGGCAGCCCCGCCCCGTGGACGTCCTGAGCAGCCGGGTGCTCCTGCGCCCCGCCGAGCCTGCCCGGAGCCAGGCCTTCTACCGGGACGTCCTCGGCCTCGCGGTCGCCCGCGAGTTCGGTCCGCCGGACCATCGCGGCCTCGTGTTCTTCCTCGGCAACGGATTGCTCGAGGTCTCGGGCACGTCCGCCGAGCCGCCCGCCGGGCTCGCACTCTGGCTGCAAGTCCGCGACGTCCGTGCCGAGTACGAGCGGCTCGCGGCCGCCGGTGTCGAGGCCCTCCGCGAGCCGCGGGAGGAGCCGTGGGGCCTGGTCGAAGCCTGGGTCGCCGACCCGGACGGGGTACGGATCGCGCTCGTGCAGGTGCCCGAGGACCACCCGCTGCGGCGGGACCAGCGCTGACCGGGCTCAGCCCACGAGCGCCGCCTGCAGCTGCGCCGTGTCGACGTACTGCTGAAACCGGGCCAGCCCGCACAGCCCCCGGCCGCTACGCCCCGAGCCGCCGGTCGGCGAGCTCGCACTGCTTGCGCACCGCCGACTGCAGCAGCTGCTCGACCAGCGGCGCGAGCTTCCCCCCGACCAGCGGCACCTTCACGCTCACGTCGCCCTCGGCGACCAGCCGGCAGCCGGGGCCTTCGGGCAGCAGGCGCATCGTGCCGCGGAGCCTGGCCTGCCGCGAAGCCGCCGACGCGTCCACCGCCAGGTCGCCGTACCGCGACCCGTCGCCGTCCGAGGGCCGCCACGCGACCGTCTCCTCCACCGGCACCTCGTCGCCGAGGAACGGCTTGGCGAACGACGGCACGGCGTCCGTCGGCATCACGCGCCGCACGCTGGTGCTCGACCCGTCCGGGGCGGCGTCGACCTCGACGTCCCGCGAGTGGGTCGCGTCGGCGTACTCGCGCAGGAACCCGGGGTCGGTGAGGACGGCGTGCACCTCGTCGACCCCGGCCGGGAACGCGTACTCGAAGCGCAGGGCCATCCCGCGGTCTCCCTCCAGCTCAGCTGGGGGCCTCCTTCCCGCTTCCGCGTCAGATCTGCGCGCCGACGAGCAGACCCGTCGCGTAGGCCACCACCATCGCGGCGAGCCCGCCCAGCACGTTGCGCACCACCGCCCCACCGCGCGGGGCGTAGCCAGGCCGGCGCTCACGAAGCCCGTCGCCGACAGCGCACGACGACGGCGCCAACGTCGCGGGCACGTCACGACACCGGCGGTACGACGATCGCGAGCAGCGGCAGCAGCGCACCCACCGTGAGCGCGGCGAACGAGGCGCCCGCCGCGTGCCACGGGTTCTTCAGCTCGTCGAGGTCGACCCCGAACTGGCCCCGGCGTGCGCGGCGACGGCGTCGCGGTCCGTCAGCTTCCACGCGACGGACTCCGCGAGCGGCCGCGACAGCCCCTTGGCCTGGGCGCAACGGTGGCCGACGGCACAGAGGCTCGCCGCCGGACCTCCGGGGATCCTCAGGTGGAGACGTAGGTACCGGGGGCGTCGCCCAGCACGGGGTAGGCGTCGCTGCCCAGCGGCGGCGCCTCCCGCCGGGTGCCCGCCCGCTCGGCGAGCCACCGCGCCCAGTCCTCCCACCACGTCTCGCGCCGCTCGGTCGCCGCCGCGAGCCAGGCGTCCGGGTCGTCGGGCAGCAGGGCGCTGTCCTTCGCCCAGTGCCGCGCCTTTGGGTGCGGCGGGTTGACGACGGCGGCGACGTGACCGGCGTTCGACAGCACGAAGCGCACCTCGCCCCCCAGCCGCCGGATGCCGGAGTAGACCGACCGCCACAGCGCGATGTGGTCCTGCTCCGCGGCGACGCAGTACACGTCCTGGCGGACCCGGCCCAGGTCGAGCCGCCGGCCCGCGAGCTCCATCCGCCCCTCGGCCAGCGCGTTCTCCAAGTAGCAGGACCGCAGGTAGAAGGAGTGCATTCCGGCCGGCATCCGCGTCGAGTCAGCGTTCCAGGCCAGGATGTCGAAGGTCTGCGGGTCCTCGCCGAACAGCCACCCCTGCACGGCGTACGACCAGAGCAGATCGCGGGCGCGCATCGCGTCGAACGTGCCGCGCATGCTCTCGCCCTTGAGGAATCCCTCCCGCTGCATCCGCCGTTCCAGGCGTGCGACGGTCGCCTCGTCGGTGAAGACCCCGAGGTCGCCCGGCTCCGCGAAGTCGACGAGCGTGTTGATGAGCGTCGCGGTGTGGACGCGGTCGTCGCCGACGGCGTCGAGCCAGGCGAGCAGGGCCGCGGTGAGCGTGCCGCCGAGGCAGAGTCCCACCAGGTCGACCTTCTCCGACCCCGTGATGTCCCGGATGACATCGAGGGCGGCGCGGGGGCCCTGCAGGAGGTAGTCGTCGAGGGTGACGCCGCTCATCGTCTGGTCGGGGTTGCGGTAGCTCAGGGCGAAGACGGTGTGCCCCTGCCGCACCGCCCACTCCACGAGGCTGCGGCCCGGAGCGAGGTCCATGAGGTAGTACTTGTTGATCCACGGCGGGCTGATGAACAGCGGCACCTCGTGCACGGTGTCGGTCTGCGGCGCGTACTGCAGCAGCTCCACGAGGTCGTTGCGGAACACCACCTTGCCCGGCGTGGTGGCGAGGTCGCGGCCCACGGCCATCGCCCCCGGCACGACCTGGCGCGGCTGGCCCCGGTTCTCGGCGAGGTCGCGCAGGAAGTTGCGCCACCCCTGCACGACGCTCGCGCCCCCCGAGTCGAACGCCGCCTTCAAGGCGCCGGGGTTGGTCGGGAGGAGATTCGTCGGCGAGGCGGCGTCGAGGAGGCCGCCGAGCAGGAAGCGGGCCTTGCGCCGGGTCGGCTCGTCGACGTCCGCGGCGTCGACCAGTGACTCCCCCAGCCGGCACGCCAGCAGGTAGGACTGCCGCAGCAGGAACCACGACGGGTTCCGTTCCCAGGCGGCGTCGGCGAAGCGACGGTCCGCGGGGTCGGGCGGCACGGGCACGGGGCTGCTGCCGCCCGCGGCGCGCAGTACGGCGGCGGCGACCGCGGACGTCTGCGCGTGGGCCC
>JALYNB010000463.1 GCA_030773395.1 Actinomycetota bacterium | reverse complement strand
GCCGAGACCGGCGTGCAGCTGCCCGGCGGCGGGCAGCTGGCCGTGCCCGGCCGCCACCTCGTCGCCCTCTACGGCCACCCCGGGGCGCCCGCGCTCGGCGTGCTCGGGGAGCAGGGGCTCGAGGCCTCGGTGACCCGGGCGGAGGAGCTCGCGGCGTCGTACGAGCCGCACGCGGACGCCCCGGTCGTCCCCACCTTCGAGGTGATCACGACGATCGCGTCGTCGGCCGCCGGCCCCGACGGCGACTACTCGGACGAGGCCGACGTGGAGGACATCCGCCCCTGGGTCGAGGCGGCCGGCGAGGCCGGCATCTACGTGGTCCTCGACCTGCAGCCCGGTCGCACCGACTTCCTGACGCAGGCGAAGCGGTACGAGGAGCTGCTGCGCCACCCCCACGTCGGCCTCGCGCTCGACCCGGAGTGGCGGCTCAAGCCGGGCCAGCGGCACCTGCAGCAGATCGGCACGGTCACCGCCGCGGAGATCAACGAGGTCTCGGAGTGGCTGGCGGGGATCGTCCGGGCGGAGGCGCTCCCGCAGAAGCTGCTGCTCCTGCACCAGTTCCGGGTCGCGATGATCAGCGACCGGGACACGCTCGACCTCACGCACCCCGAGCTCGCGACGCTCGTCCAGATGGACGGCCACGGCGCGCGGGGCACGAAGCTCGAGACCTGGGGGGTGCTCACGGCGGGTGCGCCGCCCGGGCTGCTCTTCGGCTGGAAGAACTTCTACGACGAGGACACGCCCACCTGGACACCGGCGGAGACGCTGGAGCTCACGCCGACCCCGTGGTTCGTCTCCTACCAGTGACGGCGTCCGGGGCGTCGCTCACCAGCACCGCCGCGAGCACCCCGCCGAGCGCGAGCAGAGCTGCGCAGATCCCCATGGCCACGCGGAACCCCGCCGCGAACGCCGCGGGGTCGGTGTAGTCCGAGCCGGTCAGACCCGAGACGACCGGCAGCACCGCGACCGCGAGCAGCCCTGCGGCCCGGGCGACGGCGTTGTTCACGCCGGAGGCGACGCCGGCGTACCGGACCCGCACGGCGCCGAGCGCCGTCGCGGTCAGAGGCGCGACCGTCGCCGACAGCCCGAGCCCGAACACCGCCACCGCGGGGAGCACGTCGACGAGCGGGTCCGCGCCCGGCCCGATGCGCAGCAGGAGCAGGACGCCGAGCGCGGCCACCGCGGGCCCGCCGGCCATCGGGAGGCGCGGCCCAGTCCGCGCGGCCAGCGCCCCCCAGCGGGCCGACAGCGTGAGCATCGCCGCGGTGACGGGCAGCAGGCACAGGCCCGCGGCCAGCGCGGGGTAGCCGGCGACCACCTGCAGGTGCACGACGAGCAGCAGGAACACGCCGCCGAGCGCGGCGTACACGGCCGCGGTCACCAGGTTCGCCGCGGTGAACTGCCGGGAGGCGAACAGGCCGAGCGGCAGCATGGGGTGCGGGCTGCGCCGCTCGACGAGCACGAACGCGGCGAGCGCGGCGAGGCCGACGGTCCCCACGGTGAGGACGAGCGGCCCGAGACCCCGACCCGGCGCCTCGATCAGCGCGAACGTCACCCCGGCGAGCCCGGTGGTGGCGGTGAGCGCGCCGGTGACGTCCACGCGTCGGGGCGCGTCCTCGTCGGCCGACTCGGAGACCCGTCGCAGGGCGACGGCGACGACCACCGCCACGGGCAGGTTGACGACGAACACCAGCCGCCAGTCGACTGCCAGCAGCGCTCCGCCGACGAACGGCCCGGCGGCCGCGGCCACGCCGGTCAGGCCCGACCACGCGCCGATCGCCGGGCCGCGGTCGTCCGGGTCGAACGAGGCGCTGAGAAGGGCGAGACTCCCGGGCGTGAGCAGGGCGCCCCCGACGCCCTGCAGAGCCCGGGCGGCGACCAGGAGCTCGACGGTCGGGGCCAGGGCGCAGAGCAGGGACGCGACCGCGAACCAGACGACCCCCACACCGAAGACGCGGCGGCGGCCGAAGCGGTCGCCGAGGGACCCGCCGAGCAGGATCAGCGAGGCCAGCGGCAGCAGGTAGCCGGTGACCGTCCACTGCAGGCCCGCGACGTCGGCGCCGAGGTCGGAACCGATCGTCGGCAGGGCCAGGTTGACCACCGTGGTGTCCAGCAGGGCCATCCCGCTGCCGAGGACGGTCGCCAGCAGCAGCCGTCGCCCGCCGGGCGTGCCCATGCGGAGCCCCGCGCCGGCCGACCCCTGCGCCGGCATGGCCTCAGCCGTCAACCGCCCCGCGCTCAAGTGATCGTGACGCCGCCGTCCACCGCGAGCGTCTGCCCGGTTACATACCCGCCTGCCGGGCTCGCGAGGAAGACCGCCGCCGCGGCGAGCTCCTCCGGGTCGCCGGCGCGGCCGAGAACGGTACGTCCGAGGGCCTTCTCGAGGTAGCCCTCTTGGTACTGGTCGGTCATCTCCGAGGCGAAGAAGCCGGGGGCGATCGCGTTCACCCGGATGCCCTTGCGGCCGCTCCACTGCTGCGCGAGGTCGCGGGTGAGGCCGATCAGCCCCGCCTTGCTCGCGGAGTACGCCGCCTGCGGCAGCCCGGCGGTGGTGATCCCGAGGATGCTCGAGATGTTGACGATCGCGCTGCCGGGCTGCATGACCCGGGCGCAGTTCTGGGCCATCCAGTAGCAGGCGTTGAGGTTGAGGTCGATCACCGAGGTGAACTGTTCGACCGTCTCGCGGGTGGCCGGGACGGCCGTGCCGACGCCCGCGTTGTTCACGAGCACGTCGACCCGCCCGAACTCCTCCATCGCGGACTGGACGAGGTTGGCGCACTCCTCGGGCTTGGTCACGTCGGTGCGGACGGCGAGGGCCCGCCGCCCCGCCGCCTCGACCAGCTCGCTCGTGCCCTCCAGGCGCTCGAGCCGGCGCGCGCCCAGCGCGACGTCCGCGCCCGCCTCGGCGAAGCCCTTCGCGAAGGCCACGCCGAGGCCGGACGACGCCCCCGTGACGATGACGACCTTCCCGTCGAGGCGGAACCTGTCGAGCACCGTCATGAGGGGGACCTCCGGGTCGTGGGTCTGCGGCTGGGGGCGCCCTGTCCGCGCGGCGCGGGCGTTACACCTGCCCTCCGCCCGCCGATCAAGGAGTCGTGGCGGCGACACGCCGACGCGCCGTCACCACAACTCCTTGTCCGGGCGGTGCTCGAGGGGCCGGAGTTACGGCTCAGTGCCCCCGGTCGATCCACTCCTGCAGGTGCGGGGCCTCCGCGCCGATGCTGGTCTCGTCACCGTGCCCGGTCAGCACCCGGGTCTCCGGCGGCAGGGTCAGCAGCTTCGTCCGGATCGACTCGACGATCGTGTCGAAGTCGCTGAACGACCGCCCGGTCGCACCCGGGCCGCCGTTGAACAGCGTGTCGCCGCTGAACACCACGCCCAGCTCGGGGGCGGAGAAGCAGACGGCTCCGGGCGCGTGCCCCGGGGTGTGGAGCACGTGCAGGTCGGTCCCGGCGACGGTGATGACCTGCCCGTCCGCCAGCGGACCGTCCGGCTCGTGTCCCGGGTGGGTGAGGTCCCAGACCGGCCGGTCGTCGGGGTGCAGCAGCACCGGCGCCCCGACGCGCTCGGCCAGGGCCGGGGCGACGCGGACGTGGTCGTCGTGCGCGTGCGTGGCCAGGATCGCGACGACCTTCCGGCCGGCGACGACCTCGGCGATGGCGTCCGCGTCGTGCGGGGCGTCGATGACCACGCACTCCGTCTCGTCGCCGACGACCCAGACGTTGTTGTCGACGTCGAAGGTCTGCCCGTCGAGGCTGAACGTCCCCGACGTGACGAGGTGCTCGATCGAGGCGGTCACAGCAGCACCACCGAGCGGAGCACCTCGCCGCGCTCCATCCGGTGGAACGCCTCCTCCACGTCGCCGATGCCGATCGTCTCCGACACGAACTTCTCCAGCGGCAGCCGGCCCTGCAGGTGCAGGTCGACCAGCATGGGGAAGTCACGGCTCGGCAGGCAGTCGCCGTACCAGGACGACTTCAGCGCACCGCCCCGGCCGAAGACCTCCTGCAGCGGCAGGGTGATCTCCATCTCCGGCGTCGGGACGCCGACCAGCACGACCGTGCCCGCCAGGTCACGGGCCTCGAACGCCTGCCGGTAGGTCTCCGGCCGGCCGACCGCGTCGATCACGACGTCCGGGCCGAACCCGTCGGTGAGCTCCTTCATCGCCGCGACGGCGTCGGTCTCCCGACCGTTGACCGTGTGCGTCGCGCCGAGGTCACGCGCCCAGTCCAGCTTCCGCGGGTCGACGTCGACCGCGATGATCGTGCGCGCGCCCGCGACCCGCGAGCCGGCGATCGCGGCGTCCCCGACGCCACCGCAGCCGATCACCGCCACGGTGTCGCCGCGTCCGACCTTGCCCGTGTTGATCGCGGCGCCGATCCCCGCCATGACCCCGCAGCCCAGCAGGCCCGCGACCTCCGGCTTGACCGACGGGTCGACCTTGGTGCACTGGCCGGCGGCGACCAGCGTCTTCTCGATGAACGCGCCGATCCCGAGTGCGGGCGACAGCGGCGTGCCGTCGGTCAGCGTCATCTTCTGCTCGGCATTGTGGGTGTTGAAGCAGTACTCCAGCCGGCCCCGCTTGCAGGCCCGGCACTCGCCGCAGACGGCCCGCCAGTTGAGGATCACGAAGTCGCCGGGCGCGACCCCCGTGACGCCGTCCCCGACCGCGGACACGACGCCCGCGGCCTCGTGCCCCAGCAGGAACGGGTAGTCGTCGCTGATCCCGCCCTCCCGGTAGTGCAGGTCGGTGTGGCAGACCCCGCAGGCCTGGATGTCGACGACCGCCTCGCCCGGCCCGGGGTCGGGGACGACGACGTCGACGAGCTCGACCGGCTCCTTCTTGGCGCGGGACACCACGCCCTTCACGGTCTGGGGCATGCGGGACTCCTCTTCTCGGGTGTGCGGGTCAGGGTTGTCGGACGTCGGTCAGGACGCCCGCGGGAGGCGACGTCGCAGTGTGCGGAGGTGCGCCACCAGGTCGAAGCCGGGCGCGGCGGCGGTGGCCCGGTCGATCCTCGCCCCGGCGGCCAGCAGCTTGCGGGCGGCGAGGTGGTCGGCCGGCCGCGACACCGACTCCACCGCCACCAGGGCGTCCTCGCGGAAGCAGAGCACCGAGAACGCCGCGGCGGCGACGTCCCCGGTCACCACCGTGTCGTCCGCGCCCACCGCGAGGCCCGCGATCTGCAGGTGCAGGTCGAACTGGTCGCTCCAGAACCACGGTACGGCGGTGTACGGCGCCGCGGTCCCCGTCAGCCGCTCGGCGACCGTCGCGGCCTGGTCCACAGCGTTCTGCACGGACTCCACCCGCACGCGCCAGCCCCCCAGCTGCCGCGCGGGGAATGCAGCGCAGTCCCCGACCGCGCTGATCCGCGGGTCGGACGTCCTGAGGTGCTCGTCGACCACGACGCCACCGGACGGGCCGGGCTCGACCGCCAGGCCCGTCGCGTCGGCAAGCTCGGTGCGCGGGGTGACGCCGACGCCGACCACGACGAGGTCGGCCGGCAGCTCGCGGCCCTCGCCGGTGACGAGCGCGCAGACCCTCCCGGACGGGTCGCCGACCAGCCGCGCGACGACGGCACCGGTGATCAGGCGCGTGCCCTGCCGCGCGTG
>JALYNB010000462.1 GCA_030773395.1 Actinomycetota bacterium | reverse complement strand
AGCGCCGCGAGCTTCCTGCTCGCCGCCGGCACGCACACCAAGGTCGTGCAGGAGCACCTGGGCCACTCGTCCTACGCGATCACCGCGGACACGTACTCACACGTCGCCCCGGCCCAGGCTCGGGAGGCCGCAGACCGGCTCGACGCCGCGATCGATTGGTGACGTTGCTACAGCGGAGCGCGTTGCTACATGCGTTGCTACAGGAACGGCGAGAGCGGGCGCCTCGGCATGAGACCACCCGCTCTGACCTGCTAATTATCTGTGCGCTCGGCAGGACTCGAACCTGCAACCTCTTGATCCGTAGTCCCGGGAAGGCGGTCCATAGACGTCCACCGAAGTGCGTCGTCGCAGGTCAAGCCGCCCGTGCCGTCCACGCACGTACGCGCTTGTCCGCCCCCGGGGCTGTACGTTGGCTGTACGGAACTGCGGTTGAGCCCCCGCCGTCTGTCTTGGGGGGAGAGATCTCGACAAGGGGACAGGGCTCGATCGCGAGAGGCTACGCAGCGTTACATCCGCTTTCGCGGCGCCCGCCGGTGGCCGAACTGCGGTACTTACCCCGGCCTATGTGCTCGCGTCCGCCCTGGTCAAATCGGTCCTGTCCTCCCGGCTTAACGCAGGCGATCTCCGCGTCGCACGGCTGGCACACCGGCGTCCGCGCCGTTTTGCTACAGGAGTCGGCGGAGGACTCACGGCGTCGCACGCAGGACAGCACGGGTGCCCAGCCGTGCCAACCAGCACTCCTGGCACACTCGACGTCGTGCTAGAGCCGGTCGACTCGCGGGCTTCGCCCGAGCAGCGACCCCGGGAGCGCGCCGACCCCGTCCCGGACCGGGCGCAGGCGATCAGTGCTCGGCGGGAGGACTTTCCCGTCCTGACAATCCTGCAGACACGATGGCGGGACAACGACGTCTACGGCCACGTGAACAACGTGGTCTACTACGAGTACTTTGACACTGCCGTGAACGCGTGGCTCCACGAGCAGGTGGGACGAGTCGCCCGCGAGGGTGAGGCCATCGGCGTCGTCGCCGAGACGACCTGCCGCTATCTGCACGCGGTGTCTTTCCCGCAGCGGATCGTGGTCGGCCTCGCCTGTGAACGTCTCGGCAAGACCAGTATCACGTATCGGCTTGCGATCTTCGCCGCGGACGCCGAGCGCACTGGCCCGGCTGCACTGGGCTGGTTCGTGCACGTGTACGTCGACCGGGACACCCGGCGACCAGTCGCAGTCCCAGCGCCTATCCGGGAGGTGGTCCAGCGCGTCCTCGTGCCTGGATATTGAAAGTCGCCGGTTCGCTTGTCCGCCGACGTGCACATCAGTGTGTTTCTGCAGGTCAGTACTGGGACGGAGTCCAAGGCCGTCCGCTCCCGGTCACCGAAGTCCGCGCGCTTGGCTGCCACTATGGCTGCCTAACTCCTCGTCGGCGCCGCCAAGCGGGACGGCCTCCAGATCGACCGACCTGGTCACGCCGTGTCACCGCTCTCCGGCCGATGTGCCCCTGTGTCCGCATCCCAGCGACGCGTGCTTGGCGTGCTGTAGCTCGCGGACCCGGGTGCCGCTCGGGTAACTGCCCGCCGGGGGCTCGCCTCTCGGCAGGAAGCAGTGCCAGACGAAGGCGTCCCGCTCCCCCATCTCGATGCACGTCTCCCTGCCCGCGTCGTCGAACAGGCACAGCTCGACGCGCTCGGCGACCTCGCTGAACAGTGCGAGATTGGTGCCGAACCCGTCGTAGGTCGCGCCGAGCGGGTAGGCGCTGCCCGGCCACCGGTCGGGGGACGCGCTCGGCAGCTCCGCCCGGGACTCCTGCCCCCTGGTCGCCGCTGGCCACTGCGGTGGCCGTCCCGGACGTGCTGGTGCCCGTCTCTCCCCTTCGCCGGATCGTCGCCCCGCACTACCCGCACCCCGGACGGTCAGTCACGGTAGCGACGTGACTGCACACCAGCGTGCCTCCGGGTCCGCGGCTGCCGTCGTCATGGACCTGTCACAGGTGAGAACCGCTGCCGGCCAGGGACCTGGGCACGACTCCTGCGCAGTTGCGCACGCCCCAAGGGATGACGAGAGCGAGGACCACGGTGGAAGTCGTGTACGGACTGGTCGGGGGGGCGCTCATCGGGCTGGTGGTCCTCGACGCGCTCTGGACCACGCTGCGGGTCGACGGCTCTGCGGGCCCCTCACCGGACGCCTCACGACGGGCCTGTGGCGGCTCGGTCTCCGGCTGCTGGGGCGGCGCCGGCACCGGGCGCTCAGCGCTCTCGGCCCTCTCGTCCTCGTCACCACGGTCGCCGTGTGGATCCTCGGACTGTGGGCCGGCTGGGTCCTGGTGTTCGCCAGCGACCCGCGGGCCCTCGGTCTGAGCAGCGGACCGGGCTTCGCCGACTGGACCGGCCGGATCTGGTTTGTGTCCTACACGATGTTCACGGTCGGCAACGGCGACTTCACCCCCGCGGACGGCGCCTGGCAGGTCGTCTCCGGCCTAGTGGCCGCCACCGGCATGTCGCTGGTGACCCTGGCCGTCACGTATCTGCTGAACGTGCTCACCGCGGTGGTCGGCAAGCGTGCGTACGCCGACCAGGTCCACGGGCTCGGCCGCACGGCGGAGGAGCTCGTGCTGGCGGGCTGGAACGGGCACGACCTGCACCCGCTGGACCGTCAGTTGACCGAGCTCGCGTCGCAGCTCTCCCGGATCACACAGCAGTACCTCAGCTACCCGGTGCTGCAGTACTACCACGCCGCGGCGGTGGCGAAGTCCCCCGTGAAGGCCGCCGCCGTGCTCGACGACGCTCTGACGCTCCTGCGGTTCGGCGTCGCGCCGGCGGCCCGCCCCGACCCGGCGGCCCTGACCTCGGCGCGGTCGGCGGTGCAGAGCCTGCTCTCGGACACCCTGGAGGCGGCCTCGATCCGCCCCGCCCCGGAGCCGCCACCGCCCCCCCGCCTCGAGCCGCTGCGGCGAGCGGGCGTGCCCGTGGTGGAGGAGCAGGAGTTCGCCGGGGCCCTGCGCGACCTGGATGACCGGCGCCGCACCATGCTCGGCCTCGTGCGCGGGGACGGCTGGGACTGGGAGGACTGACGTGGAACCGGTGTTCTTCTTCGCGGGCTGGGAGCCGATCGCGCGCGTGATCGTCGTCGCCACGCTCGGCTACGCCGCCCTCGTCGTGCTCCTGCGGGTCTCCGGCAAGCGGACACTGGCGCGCCTGAACGCCTTCGACTTCGTCATCACCGTCGCGATCGGCGCCTCGTTCGGCCGCGTGATCACCGCGAGCAGCGTCCCCCTCGCCGAGGCGGTGGCCGCCTTCGCCACGCTCGTGACGCTGCAGTACGTCGTCTCGTCCGTACAGGTCCGCTCGCCACGCTTCGCGCGGCTGCTCACCGCGACCCCGACGCTCCTGTACTACCCGGGGCGCTTCCTGCGCGACGCGATGCGCGCGCACCGCGTCACGGAGGCGGAGCTGGAGGCAGCGGCCAGACTCAAGGGCCTGGGCTCGCTCGGTGAGGCCGAGGCGCTGGTGATGGAGTCCGACGGCCGGTTCGCGGTCGTGAAGGCGTCGAGCGCAGGCGACCTGTCCACCCTCGGCTCGGTCGAACGGCCCGAGCGCGGGACAGGCTGAGCGACCGAGCTCGACGCAGCGGCAACGACGACGAGGAGAGGCAGACGCATGCAGGAGCACCAGGCGGTCGTGGACGGCGTCGCAGTGCGCTGGCTCGAGGAGGGCGACGGCGTCCCCGTCGTCCTCGTGCACGGCATTCCCACGAACCCCGGGCTGTGGCGTCACGTCGCGCCCCGCGTCCCCGCCGCGAGGTGCCTGGCGTTCGAGCTGGTCGGGTTCGGCGACAGCATCCCGGCGGGGCGGGGCCGCGACATCTCGCTGCCCGCCCAGGCCGGGTACCTCATCGCCTGGCTCGAGCACCTGGGACTGGAGCGTGCGGTGCTCGTGGGGCACGACCTCGGGGGCGGAGTCGTGCAGATCGTCGCCACCCGCCGTCCGGACCTGGCCGCGGGGCTGCTCCTGACCAACTGCGTCGGCTACGACAACTGGCCCGTCCCGCCGATCCGGGCGCTGCAGCTCACCGCCCCGGCGGTGTCCCTGCTGCCCGCCCCCGCGCTGCTGCCCGCCCTGAGCTCGTTCGCGCTGCTCGGTCACGACCAGCTGCGCACGGCGCGGGAGTCGCTCCCCGTGCACTACGGCCCGTACCGGCGGCACGGCGGAGGCGCGGCGCTCGCACGGCAGGTGCGCCCGCTCGACGTCCGCCACACGCTCGCCGTGCAGCACCTGCTGCCCACGCTCGACGTGCCGGCGCGGGTGGTCTGGGGGGCGGCCGACCACATGCTGCCGGTGCGGTACGGCGAGCGGTTCGCCCGGGACCTGCGCACCGACCTGCGCCGCATCGAGGGCGGCAAGCACTTCACGCCCGAGGGCCACCCGGACGTCCTCGCGGAGGAGATCGACGCCCTGGTCCAGCGGGCGGCGGCGTAGTGTGGGCAGCACACGGCACGGTGTCGAGCCCGCCGCCCCGGCGCCGTGCAGACGCACGTCGAGCCCTTCGTTCACCTCGTCGACGTGACCCCCGACTCGGCGCTGGTGGCGTGGGGAGCGTTCTGGTTCCAGCGGTCGTCGCCGGACTCGCAGTGGCGCGTGGTCGACGACGAGCGGCTCCCCGAGGTGGCCGGCCGGCGGCACCCGATCGGCCTGGAGGCGGAGCCGTACGGCGACGCCGTGGTCGAGGTGCTCGACGACGACGGCCATGTGGTCGCGAGCGCGCGGACGCACGAGCGGGTCCTGGGTGTGGGTGTCGGGGCTCCGGCCGGACACGACGTACCGCTACCGGGTCGTCGTCAACGGCGAGGAATGGGGCGCCGGCGAGCGGTGCGACTGGGCGCCGGCCGAGGGTCGACCCGGGGCTGTACTACCGAGTCGGCTGGGGAGCAGACGTCGAGCCCGTCGCCGTCGACAGCTCGAAGTCCAGCGAGCTCGAGGTGCACGCGTACTTCCAGGTCGAGAAGCACTGGCAGTGGCTGCAGGAGACGTTCACGCGGCCCGGGCCCCGCTGGCGCATCCCCTTCACCCACCACCCCGCCTACTGCGCCGGCCCCTCCCACGACAACGACTCGGAGGTGGTCGAGCGGCTCGTGCCCCTGTACCGGGACAACGGCGTGCGGCTCGTCCTGGCCGGGCACGAGCACAACTTCCAGCTGTCGGAGGTCGACGGCGTCGTCCACCTCCTCAGCGGGGCCGGGGGGCAGCTGCGCGATCAGCTGCCCACCGGCTTCGCCGAGGCCGGGACGAGAGCGTTCGCGGTGCAGGCGCACGTGGTGCTCGTCGAGATCGACGGCGAGGAGGCCCGCCTGACCCCCGTGTCGGGGTGCGGCCCGGACGGGTCGTTGCAGCGGATGAATGAGAGCAGACGCCCGCCGGCGACGTGGTCGCGCCGCCGTTCGTCGTCCGCCTGTGACCCAGGGGATGCACCTCCACCCCGATGTCCGCCACGCCCAGGTCGGGAGGGGCACCGGCGTCACCGAGCGGCGCTGCTCACCAGCGTGAGCGCGCGGGGCAGCGTCTTCAGGTAGGCGTCGAGCACGGCGGCCATCCCGGGCGCGGCGTCCGCGACTCCCGCGCGCTCCAGCGCCGCGGGCGAGGCGACGACCCCCCAGCCGACGCGGCCTGCCGCGACCAGGGCCCGGGTCTGCAGGCCGTCTGCGGCGGCCCGGGTCGCGGCCGCTTGCGGGCCCAGCACGTCCCAGGCAGCTCGCAGCTGACCGGCGTCGGCAAGCTGGCGCCAGATGCTGTTGACAATCGGGGTCTCCAGCGCCGCCCGGATCTCGCCGTAGAGCCGCGGGGCGGGCGCGTCCCAAGCGGAGGGCACGGGCCCCTCGGGCGTCACCTCGCGAGGCTCGGGGGCCCGTCCGGGAGCCGGGGGGGCGTCGAGCTCCCCGCGCAGACCGAGCAGCAGGCCGGCGGACAGGAGCAGCATCCGGCCCAGCGGCTCGACGAACCCCGCGAGCGCCTCGCGCACGTCGTCCTCCTTCGGTGGCCGGGACGCGTCCCGCACCGAGCTCCCGAGCTCCCGAGCCGCCCGCGCGAACGCGTCGGTGCCGAGGACGCTCTCGGCCTGCTCGTGGGCCAGCACCAGATAGCCAGGGCACAGCGCGAGCGACTTGAACAGGCTCGGGACAAACGGCATGCCGGTCAGCAGCTCGGCGTACACGCCCGCGACCGCGCCGGTGGCCCGGTCCTCCTCGACCATCGGGTAGAGCGCGAACGGGTTGTCGAGGTCGCCGGTCATGCGGCCCTCCTCCCCCACCCGGGCCTCCGTCAGACCGTTGGCTTGCCGGTCCTCGCACCGGGTAGCGGCACGACAGTGGCGGCGACAGCGGGAGGAACGAGATGCGCGCACTGACCTGGCAGGGCACGGGCAAGGTTTCCGTGGAGACGGTCCCCGACCCGGTCCTGCAGGAGCCGACCGACGCGATCGTGCGCATGACCTCCACAGCGATCTGCGGGTCCGACCTGCACCTGTACGACGTGCTCGGCATGTACCTCGACAAGGGCGACGTCCTCGGGCACGAGCCCATGGGCGTGGTCGAGGAGGTGGGGTCCGAGGTCACGCACATCAAGCCGGGCGACCGGGTGGTAATCCCCTTTAACATCTCCTGCGGCCACTGCTGGATGTGCAGCCGCGGGTACTTCGCGCAGTGCGAGACCACGCAGGTGAGGAGCCAGGGCAGCGGCGCCGCGCTCTTCGGCTACACGAAGCTCTACGGGCAGGTGCCGGGCGCCCAGGCGGAGTACCTCCGCGTCCCCCAGGCGCAGTTCGGTCCCATCCCGGTGCCCGACGGTCCCCCGGACGAGCGGTTCCTTTTCCTCTCCGACGTGCTCACCACCTCGTGGCAGGCCGTGCGGTACGCCAACATCGAGGCGGGGAGCACCTGCGCGGTCGTCGGTCTCGGCCCGATCGGCCAGATGTGCGCGCGCATCGCAAAGCACCTCGGGGCCGAGCGCGTCATCGGGGTCGACAGCGTCCCGGAGCGGCTGGAGATGGCCCGCCGGCACGGCATCGACGTGCTCGACACGCGCCAGGTGGACGACGTCCCGGCCGCCGTGCTGGAGATGACCTCGGGCCGGGGAGCCGACGGTGTCGTCGAGGCCGTCGGAATGGAGGCGCACGGCTCGCCCCTGCAGGAGCTCGCGCAGCGCGCCGCGGGGCTGCTCCCCGGGCCGGTCGCGCGCGCGGCCGTCGAGACGTTCGGCGTCGACCGCATGGCAGCGCTGCACACCGCCTTCGGCGCCGTCCGCCGCGCGGGCACGGTCTCCATCATCGGGGTGTACGGCGGGCAGGCCGACCCGTTCCCCATGAAGGACCTGTTCGACAAGGGCGTGACGCTGCGCATGGGCCAGGCGCACGTGAAGCGCTGGGTCGACGAGATCATGCCCGCGCTGACCGGGGATGACGACCCGCTCGGCACCGGCGACCTCATCACCCACCGGCTGCCCCTGGAGCAGGCGCCGCACGGCTACGAGATCTTCAAGAACAAGCAGGACGGCTGCATCAAGGTCGTGCTCGAGCCCTGATCCCACGCGCCCGGTCGGCAGCGCCCGTGTGCCCAGCGGGAAGGACCGTCACGCGCGAGGCGTGGAAGCCGGACCCCCGGGCATGCCCCTGGCGTCCTGTGCGGTAGCTCACAGGCGTGCCACGAGATGGAGGAGGACGACCATGGGACTCGTGTCCGGCCTGGTGAAGGGCGCGCTCCTCAAGAAGGTGATCGACCGCTTGACGGGAAGCCGGAAGGCCCCCCGCCGCCGCGCCTGACCCATCCGCCGACGCCGGAGCACCCCGTGGGTGCTCC
>JALYNB010000461.1 GCA_030773395.1 Actinomycetota bacterium | reverse complement strand
GCGCCCAGCAGGGAGCGCGGCGGGGGGCCCAGCGCCGCCGCACGGGCGAGGTGGGCGACGCCCTCGCCGCCCTCGCGGCGGGCTGAGCGGCGCCGACTCCCCACAGCCTTCTGTGCTACAACTAAGGTTGTCCTAACCAACGCCAGGAACACCGCGCGCACGTCGGGCCACTTGCCCCGTGGCGCGGTGGAGGAGTCCCTGCATGCGCCGCGTCCGTCCCGTCTTGCTCGCCGCCGCCACGCTGCTGACGGCGTCGTGCGGGTTCAGCGCCGACGCCAGCGAGGGCACGCTGCACGTCTACTCGGCCCGCACGTACGGCGTGGAGACCGCCTTCACGCGGTTCACGGAGGACACGGGCGTCGAGGTCGAGTTCCTCAACGGCAACGACGCGGAGCTGCGGGAGCGCCTCGCGGCCGAGGGTGACGACACGCAGGCCGACGTCTTCCTCACCGTCGACGCGGCGAACCTCGCACTGGCCGCCGAGCAGGGACTGTTCCAGCCGCTGGAGTCCCCGGGGCTGGAGCAGGCGGTGCCGCAGAACCTCCGCGACCCGCAGGACCGGTGGTTCGGCCTCGCGCTGCGCAGCCGCACGCTGGTCTACAACCCGGAGGCGGTGACGCCCGACCAGCTGTCGACGTACGCGGCGCTCACCGAGCCGCAGTGGAAGGGCCGCCTGTGCATGCGCGGCTCCACCAGCGCCTATACGCAGTCGCTCGTCGCCTCGCTGATCGCCAACGAGGGTTACGACCGGGCGCGCGAGATCGTCGCCGGCTGGGTCGCCAACGACGTGCAGATCATCAACAACGACGTGGAGATCCTCCAGACGATTGCGGCCGGGGGCTGCGACGTCGGGATCACCAACCACTACTACCTGGCGCGGCAGCTCGCCGAGGACCCCCAGTTCCCCGTGGAGCTGTTCTGGGCGAACCAGGAGACGACCGGCGCGCACGTCAACATCTCGGGCGGCGGCGTCACCCGGTACGCCGACGACCCCGACCTCGCGCGCCGCTTCCTCGAGTGGCTCGCCACCAACGGGCAGCAGGTGCTCATCGAGGGCAGCTTCGAGTATCCCGCCAACCCGGCCGTGGAGCCCGACCCGCTGATCGCCGAGTTCGGCGAGTACCGGCAGGACCCGGTCAACGTCGGCGAGCTGGGCCGGCACAACGCCGACGCGATCCGGCTGATGCAGGAGGCCGGGTACGCGTGAGCCCGGCCCGTACGAGTGCCGCCACCCCCGCGCGGCGGCCCTGGCTCGGCCTCGTCCTGGCCGTCGCCGCCGGCGTGCTGCTGCCGCTCGCCTCCGTCGCGGTCGGCCTGGCGCTGGCCGGCGCGGGGCCGTGGCGGCGCCTCGCCGACGCCGGCGTGCCGGAGATGGCGCTGACCACGGTTGTCCTGCTCGTGCTCACAGCCGCCGGCACCCTCGTGCTCGGCGCCGGGCTGGCGTGGCTCGTGACGGCGTACCGGTTCCCGGGCCGCGACGCCCTCGCCTGGCTGCTGGTGCTCCCCACCGCCGTGCCCGCTTACATCCTCGGGCTGGTCTACGCCGCGCTGCTGTCCTACAGCGGCCCGGTGCAGTCGGCGACGCGTGCCCTCTTCGGGGACGACGCGTGGTTCCCGCCGGTGCGCTCCGTGCCCGTCGCGGCCGCCGTCCTCGCGCTGACGCTCTACCCGTACGTCTACCTGCTCGCCCGGGCGGCCCTGCGGGAGCAGGCGGCCACGGCGTACGCCGCCGCGCGCACCCTCGGCCTGGGTCCCGTGACGGCGGCGCGGCGGGTCGTGCTGCCCCTCACCCGGCCCGCGCTGGCCGCCGGCCTGCTGCTCGTCGCGGTCGAGACCCTGTCGGACTTCGCCACCGTGCAGTACTTCAGCGTCGACACGCTGTCCGTCGGCATCTACCGGGTCTGGCGCGGCCAGTTCGACCGGCCGGCCGCCACCGCGCTCGCGCTGCTCGTGCTGCTGCTCGCGCTCGCGGCGCTCGCCCTGGAGCGGAGGCTGCGGGGGCGGGCCAGGTTCGCCCAGGCGGTCCGCGACACCCGGCCGCTCGTCGCGACCCCGCTGCGCGGCGCCCGGGCCTGGGCGGCGACCGGTGTCTGCTCCGCGGTGCTCGCCGTCGCCGTGGGCATCCCGGTCGCCCAGCTCGTGCTCTGGTCGAGCACGGCCCCGCTGCGGGGGGCCGGCGGCGGCTTCGACACCGCCTTCCTCACGGCCGCGGCGAACAGCGTGCTGCTTGCCGCGCAGACCGCCGCCGTGGTGCTCGTCGTCGCGGTCCTGCTCGTCAACGCGGTCCGGCTCGACCCGAGCCGGCCCGTCCGGGCCGCCGCCCACGCGAGCCTGGTCGGCTACGCCGTCCCCGGTCCCGTCCTGGCGATCGCCGCCCTGCTGACCTTCGCCGCCGGGCGCGAGGTGCTCGACGCCCTCGGGCTCCCCGGCGGCGGCGCGCTGGTCACCGGCACGGTCGCCGGCCTCGTGCTCGCCTACACCGTGCGATTCCTGGCGCTCGGGTTCTCCTCCGTCGACGCCGGGCTGCAGCACGTGCCGCCGAGCGTCACGACGGCGGCGCTCACGCTCGGTGCGCGGCCCCGCCGGGTGCTCGCCCGCGTGCACCTGCCGCTGGCCCGGTCCGGGCTCGGGGTCGCCGCGGTGCTCGTCGCGGTCGACGCGCTGAAGGAGCTCCCGATCGTGCTGCTGCTGCGGCCCTTCGGCTTCGACACGCTAGCCGTGCGGGTGTGGCAGCTGGCAGCGGACTCCCGGTGGGAGAGCGCCGGCCTGCCCGCGCTGACGATCGTGGCCGTGGCGATGGTGCCGGTCGCGCTCCTGTTCCGCCGGGAGCGGGGGACCGTCCTGGAGGGCGGCGCCGGGCCGGAGGGGCGGGTCGAGCCGGGGCACCCCGACCCGGCGCACCCCGACCCAGGGCCGGACGCGCGGGGCGCGACGTCGGCCCGCCGCGGAATCGCCGTACCCGAGGGACGCCGGCCGTCGCCCGGGCGGCGGACGGAGCCGGCGCACGGCGAGCCGGTGGTGCCGGTATGACCCTGACCGGGCCGCTCGCTCCCGCGCTGGAGCTGCGGGGGGTCACCATGCGCTTCGGGGACGTGCTGGCCGTCGACGACGTCACCCTCACGGTCGCCGAGCGCGAGCTGGTCGCCCTCGTCGGGCCGAGCGGCTGCGGCAAGTCCACGCTGCTGTCGCTGATCGCCGGGATCCTCGCCCCGAGCGCCGGTGACGCCGGGGAGATCCGTGTCGGCGGCCGGGTCGTGGCCGGCCGCGGTCGCTGGGTCGAGCCCGAGCGCCGGCAGGTCGGTGTCGTCTTCCAGGACTCGGCGCTGTTCCCGCACCTGTCGGTCGCCGACAACGTCGCGTTCGGCCTGCGCCGCGGCGGGGGCCGCCGCGAGCGGGTCGCGGAGATGCTCGACCTGGTCGAGCTCGGCGGGCTCGGCTCGCGGTTCCCCCACGAGCTCTCCGGCGGGCAGCAGCAGCGGGTCGCCCTCGCCCGGGCCCTCGCCCCGCGCCCGCGGGTCGTGCTGTTCGACGAGCCGTTCGCCAACCTCGACCAGAACCTCCGGGTGAGCGTGCGCGAGGAGGTCGTGGGGGCCCTGCACGCGGCCGGGGCCACCGGCGTGTTCGTCACGCACGACCAGTCCGAGGCGCTGGCGCTCGGCGACCGGGTCGCGGTCATGCGCGCGGGCCGGCTGGAGCAGGTCGCCCGGCCGGAGGCCGCGTTCCACGCGCCGGCGACCCGGTTCGTGGCCACGTTCCTCGGCGAGGCCGACTTCCTGCCCGCGGAGCGCGACGGCGGCGGGGTGCGCACCGAGCTCGGCCGGTGCGAGGCGGACTGGACGGTCGAGGGGCCGGCCGAGGTCATGCTCCGCCCCCACGAGGTGGGCCTCGCGGCCAGCGCCACCGGTCCGGGACGGGTCGTGGCGCGGGAGTTCCGCGGCGGCTTCCACCTCTACACCGTGCGCCTGCCGTCCGGGGCGACCGTCCGCTCGCTGCAGCCGCACACGCTGCACGCGCAGGTCGGCGACCCCGTGGACGTGTGGCTGCAGGTGGGCCACGACGTCGCCCTGCTGCCGGCGGGGCGGTAGCGGCGTCAGCGCGGTCGGCGGGCCGCTCCGGTGTGGTGCAATCAGGAGTCCCCACGAGCGGCCGAGGAGCGAGACCGTGCCCATCACCCCGACGAGCAAGATCTGGATGGACGGCGAGTTCGTCGACTGGGACGACGCGAAGATCCACATCCTCAACCCGACGCTGCACTACGGCTGGGGTGTCTTCGAGGGCGTCCGCGCCTACGCTACGGCGCGCGGCCCGGCGGTGTTCCGCCTGACGGAGCACATCCAGCGGCTGTTCCGCAGCGCCCACATCTACTTCATGGAGCCGGCGCACACCGTCGAGGAGATGGTGGCGGCGACCAAGGAGCTGGTGCGGGTCAACGAGGTCGACTCCTGCTACATCCGCCCGATCTTCTACCTCGGGTACGGCGAGATGGGGCTGAACCCCCTGCCCAGCCAGACGAAGGCGAGCATCGCCTGCTGGCCCTGGGGCGCCTACCTCGGCGCCGAGGCGGCCGAGAAGGGCTGCCGTGCCGCGGTGTCGTCGTGGCAGCGGATCAGCCACAACACGATCCCGCCGGCGGGCAAGGCCACCGGTCAGTACATCAACTCCAGCCTGGCGAAGGTCGCGGCCCTCAAGGCCGGGTACGACGAGGCGATCATGCTGACGCCGCAGGGGACGATCAGCGAGGGCACGGGGGAGAACCTGTTCCTCGTCTTCGGCAAGAAGCTCGTCACCCCGCCGCTCGTGGACGGAGTGCTCGCGGGGCTCACCCGCGACTCCGCGATGACGATCGCCCGCGACGAGGGCTACGAGGTCGTCGAGGCGACGGTCTCGCGCAGCGACCTCTACCTCGCGGACGAGGCGTTCTTCACGGGCACCGCCGCCGAGCTCGTGCCGCTGGTGGAGGTCGACGACCGCAAGGTCGGCACGGGCAAGCCCGGACCCGTGACCCGGCACGTGCTCGAGCTGTACCACCAGGCGGTCGGCGGCGAGCTCGACCGCTACAAGGACTGGAACGAGTACGTCCGCGACTGAGTGAGGCCCCTGGGTGAGGTGGGCGCCCGGCCGGCGCAGCGGCGGCGGCCGGGGAGCGCTACTCGAACTGCGCCTCGCGGACGCGGTCGGCTTCGTCGGGGTCGTCCAGCCACGTCAGCCGGAGCGGGTGGCCCCACAGCACCCACCGGCCGGACTCGCACTCCATCAGGACCGCGTCGACGTCGTCCTCGAGGCCGGGCCGGGGACGACGTCGCCGACGGCCATCCACCCGAACGCCGGGCGTGAGGGCCCCCAGCGGCGCCGCGGCCACGGCCCTGCTGCTCGGAGACCCCCGTGAGAGCCGGAGCCACCCCGACAGGCCCGTCCCCTCGTCGTCGAGCCGGCCGACCCGGTCGGCGTAGGGCAGCAGGTGCTCGGACACGCCGGCGGCGAGGTGCACCGCGCGGTTGACTGCCTCGGCGACCCGCCGTGCCGTCGCGCGGTCCAGCGTCATCTCGTCGCCGAACCAGTGGCGGAACACCGCGTCTGCCCTGCGCGGCGTGACCGGCTCCGGGGCGGACCAGGTCCTCAGCCTCCGGTGCGTACTCGTCCCGCGGCGCCCCGTCGGCGACGAGCCCATAGGGGTCGATGCCGGCGAACGCCTCCGTGGCCCGGCGCACCGCCTCGTCGTACAGGGGGCGCCACGGGGGTCGGCGGCGCCTCACGAGAGCCACCGTCGGACGACCTGAACGCCCTCCCACACCAGAGAGCTGGCGCCGATCAGCAGGAGCACGCCGAGCACGGCTGCCAGGGCGCAGCCGGCCGCGAGAGCCACGTCGTCCCAGCGCGACGGCGTCGCCTCGGGCGGCCGCGGGCGCTCCCAGGGCACCGG
>JALYNB010000460.1 GCA_030773395.1 Actinomycetota bacterium | reverse complement strand
GTCACCGGCCGCGCGCCGGCTCGCCGCCGACCCCGACCTGCTCGTGGTGACGAAGGCCAACTCCCGCAGCACGGTCTTCCGGGGGAGCCGTCTCGACTACCTCGGGGTCAAGCGCTTCGACGACACGGGCCGTGTCATCGGGGAGCGCCGGCTCATCGGCCTGTTCACGTCGGCGGCGTACCGGCTCAGCCCCCGGCAGGTGCCCGTGCTGCGCCGCAAGGTGGCGGCGATCGAGCGGCTCGGGGGCTTCGCCCCCGACAGCCACGACGCGAGCCGCCTCGCGGACGTCCTGGACACGCTCCCCCGCGCGGAGCTGTTCCAGGCCACCACCGCCGAGCTCGCCGAGATCGCGTTCGGGGTGCTGGGGCTGCAGGAGCGGCGGCGCGTGCGGCTGCTCGTGCGGCCCGACGCCTTCGGCCGGTTCGTCTCCTGCCTCGTCTACCTCCCCCGCGACCGGTACGCCACGTCTGTCCGCGTGCGCGTGCAGGAGCTGCTGCTGCAGGCGTTCGGGGGCACGGCCGCCGACTACGACACGTCGCTGACGGAGTCGGCGCTGGCGCGCCTGCACGTGGCGGTGCACCTCCCCGACGGCTCCGCGCTGGACGTCGTGGCCGAGGTCGACGTACGCCGGCTCGAGCAGGCCATCGCGGCCGCGACCCGGTCCTGGGACGACGACCTCGCCGCCGCCCTCGTGGCCGCGCACGGCGACACGGTGGGGGGCGACCTCGCCCGGCGCTACCGGGGCGTGTTCGGGCCGGGCTACCGCGACGACGTCCACGCCGCGGACGCGGTCGTCGACGTCGAGCGGCTGGAGGCCCTCGACCCGGCCGGTGACCTGCGCGTCGTGCTCCGCCGACCCGTGGACGGCGTCCTGCGCCTGCGCCTCTACCGCGCGGGCGGCGGGCTGGCGCTCTCCGACGTCCTGCCCCTGCTCCACGCGGCCGGGGTCACGGTGCTCGAGGCCCGGCCGCACGAGGTGCACCGGCGCGAGCCGGCGCCCGCGGTGTCGGGCGCTGCTCCGGCCGGCGGGGTCTGGGTGCACGACCTGCACCTGCGCGTCCCCGGCGACGGCGGCGAGCTGCCCCGCGAGGTCGCGACCGCCTTCGAGGAGGTCCTCGCGCGCGGGTTCGGGGGGCAGACGGAGAGCGACGGCTTCTCCCGGCTGGTCCTCGCCGCCGGCCTGTCCGCACGCGAGGTCGACCTCGTCCGCGCCTACGGCCGCTACCTGCGCCAGACGGCGAGCACGTTCAGCCAGCGCTACGCGGAGGAGACACTCGCCGCCCACCCGCACGTCGCCCGGCTGCTCGTCGACCTGTTCGCCGCGCGCACCGACCCGTCCTGGCGGCGGTCCCGCGACGGCGCGGCCGGCGCTGAGGAGCGGGCGGCGCGGCTCGAGGCCGAGATCCGCGCCGCCTTGGACGCCGTGGAGAGCCTGGACGAGGACCGGATCCTCCGCTCGTACCTGACTCTGGTGCTCGCGACGCTCCGCACGAACTTCTGGCAGCGCGACGCCGCCGGCCTGGCTCCGGAGGCGGTGGTGCTGAAGCTCGACTCGGCCCGCGTGCCCGCCCTGCCCGAGCCCCGTCCGTACGTCGAGATCTGGGTGCACTCCCCGCGCGTCGAGGGCGTGCACCTGCGCGGCGGGCCCGTCGCCCGCGGCGGGCTGCGCTGGTCGGACCGGCGGGAGGACTTCCGCACCGAGGTGCTCGGCCTGATGAAGGCGCAGATGACGAAGAACGCGGTCATCGTGCCGGTGGGCGCCAAGGGCGGCTTCGTCGTCAAGCAACCGCCGCCCGACCGTGCGCGCCTGCTCGACGAGGGCGTCGCCTGCTACAAGACCTTCGTCTCGGGGCTCCTCGCCGTCACTGACAACCTCGTGGAGGGCCGGGTCGTCCCGCCCGCGGACGTCGTCCGCCACGACGGGGACGACCCCTACCTCGTCGTCGCGGCCGACAAGGGCACCGCGACGCTGTCGGACACCGCGAACGGCCTCGCCGCCGAGCACGACTTCTGGCTCGGTGACGCCTTCGCCTCCGGCGGCTCCCACGGCTACGACCACAAGGCCATGGGCATCACGGCCCGCGGGGCCTGGGTCTCGGCGCGGCGCCACGGCCTGGAGCTCGGGTTCGACACGCAGTCGCAGGACTTCACGGTCGTCGGCGTCGGCGACATGAGCGGCGACGTGTTCGGCAACGGCATGCTGCTGTCGCGACACATCCGGCTCGTCGCGGCGTTCGACCACCGGCACGTGTTCCTCGACCCCGACCCGGACGCCGCGGCGTCGTACGCCGAGCGGGCGCGCCTGTTCGCGCTGCCCCGGTCGAGCTGGGCCGACTACGACCCCTCGCTGATCAGCGCGGGGGGCGGGGTCCACCCGCGCACCGCGAAGTCCATCCCGGTCACGGCGCAGGTGCGCCGCGCGCTCGGCCTGCCCGACGACGGCTCCGACGCCCTGGCGCCCGCCGAGCTGATGCAGGCGATCCTTTCCGCGCCGGTGGACCTGCTCTGGAACGGCGGTGTCGGCACCTACGTCAAGGCCTCGACCGAGACGCACGCCGACGCCGGCGACAAGGCCAACGACCCGATCCGCGTCGACGGCCGGGACCTGCGCGCCCGGATGGTCGTCGAGGGCGGCAACCTCGGGCTCACGCAGCGGGGGCGCATCGAGTACGCCCGGGCAGGCGGCCTGGTCAACGCCGACGCGATCGACAACAGCGCCGGCGTGGACTGCTCCGACCACGAGGTCAACATCAAGATCCTGCTGCGAGCGGCGCTGGACGATGGCTCGCTCGCCCCGGCCGATCGCGACCCGCTGCTCGCGGTGATGACCGACGAGGTCGCAGAGCTCGTCCTGGCCGACAACGACGGGCAGACCCGTTCGCTGTCCAACGCCCGGGCGCAGGCCGCTTCGATGGTCGACGTGCACCGGCGCTACCTGCGGGTGCTGGAGGGCGCCGGCGCGGTCAGCCGGGCGCTCGAGGCGCTTCCGACCGACGACGAGCTCGTCGAGCGGGCGGCCGCGGGCCAGGGCCTGGTGGGCCCGGAGTTCGCCGTGCTGCTGGCCTACACGAAGACCCGGCTGTACACCGAGCTGCTCAACAGCGACGTCCCCGAGGACCCGTGGCTCGGCCGGGAGCTGGTCCGCTACTTCCCCACCCCGCTGCGCGAGCGCTTCGTCGGGCAGATGGCCGGCCACCGGCTCCGCCGGGAGATCATCGCCACGTCGGTGGCGAACGAGGTCGTCAACCGGTCCGGGACGACGTTCGCGTTCCGCCTCGGCGAGGAGACCGGGGCCCGTGCGTCGGACATCGCCCGCGCCTTCACCGTCGCCCGCGAGGTGTTCGGGATGTCGGCGCTGTGGGACGAGATCGAGGCGCTGGACGGGGTGGTCGCGTCCGACGTGCAGGTGCAGCTGTTCCTGCGGGCGCGGGCGCTCGTCGAGCGGGCGACGCGCTGGCTGCTGCGCGCCCGCCCGCTGCCGCTCGACATCGCGGCCACGGTGGCCGAGCTCGCCCCGGTCGCGGGGATCGCCGAGGCCCTCCCCGGCATGCTCGG